>SYEN01000099.1 GCA_005800795.1 Burkholderiales bacterium
CGGCACCGGATATTCCAGCCTGAGCTATCTGCGGCGTTTTCCGATTGACCGCCTAAAGATCGATCAGTCGTTCACCCGGGAGGTAAATTCCTCGCCCGACGGCGCAGCCATTGCGCGCGCAGTGATCCAGTTGAGCCACGCACTGGATCTGAAGGTGATCGCTGAAGGTGTTGAAACCGAAGATCAGTTGGGTTTTTTACGCGACAATGGTTGCGATGAAATTCAGGGCTATTTTTTCTCGCGGCCGCTGGACCCCAAAGCGCTGCGGGATTTCCTTACGGCGCGCGCGAATGCGAAAGCCGCTGAAGCGGCCGCCGAAGTGCCGCCGGCCAGTAGCGGCTGACGACCGCCACCGCAGTCAGTACATACGCTGGAAAACGATGTCCCACACGCCGTGGCCCAAGCGCAGGCCGCGTGTCTCGAACTTGGTTTGCGGACGATAGGCCGGGCGCGGCGCATACTCCGCCACTGTGTTTTTCAGCACGGGTGCCGCGCTGAACACCATGAGGATTTGTTCCGCGTATTCGTGCCAGTCGGTGGCGGCATGCAGATAGGCGCCAGGCTTTAGTTTTTCTGTCAGCAATTCAACCAGCGGCGGCTGTATCAGCCGCCGTTTATGGTGGCGCTTCTTTGGCCACGGATCGGGAAAAAAAATGTGGATGCCGTCAAGGCTCTGCGGCGCGATCATGTGACGCAGCACTTCCACCGCGTCGTGCTGGATGATGCGCACGTTGGGCAATGCCTGCGCGTCGATCAGCTTCAGCAGATTGCCTACGCCGGGTGTATGCACCTCGATGCCGAGATAGTCGTTCTCCAGCTGCGCGGCGGCTATGGCTGCTGTGGATTCGCCCATGCCGAAACCGATTTCGAGTATTTTTGGCGCGGCGCGGCCGAACAATTGTTCGAGGTCCAGGCGCGCAGCGGAAAACGTCACGCCATAGCGCGGCAGCAGCGTTTCGCAGGCGCGCTGCTGCGCGCTGGAAACGCGGCCTTGACGCAGCACGTAGCTGCGGATGTGGCGTGGGGTTTCTATAATGGAACGGTTTTCGTAACTATTTGTTTTTATTGATTATTTTTTCTAGGGCTTACCGATCATGCCGCCCGTGGGCGAGCTTGGCGACGCGGAATACAGCTTTTTCGGCATGCGTCCTGCGCGGAACGCTTCGCGGCCACTTTCGACGGCTTTTTTCATCGCGCTTGCCATCAGCACGGGATCGCGTGCGGCAGCAATCGCGGTGTTCATCAGCACTGCGTCGCAACCCAGCTCCATCGCAATTGCCGCGTCGGAAGCGGTGCCGACACCGGCATCCACCACCACCGGCACCTTGGCATTTTCGATGATGATCTGCAGATTCCACGGATTCAAAATGCCCATGCCGGAACCGATCAGTGAAGCGAGCGGCATGACCGCGACGCAGCCGATCTCCTCGAGCTGTTTGGCGATGATCGGATCATCCGAAGTGTAAACCATGACCTTGAAGCCGTCTTTCACCAGCGTTTTGGCGGCGGCGATGGTTTCTACGACGTTGGGATACAACGTTTTCGGATCACCCAGCACTTCGAGCTTGACCAGATCGTGCCCGTCAAGCAGCTCGCGTGCCAGACGCAGCGTGCGCACCGCATCGTCAGCGCTATAGCAGCCGGCGGTGTTGGGCAACATCGTGAATCTGGACGGCGGCAGCGATTCGAGCAAACTCGGCTCGTTGGGATTCTGGCCGATATTGGTGCGGCGGATGGCCACGGTAATGATTTGCGCGCCGCTGGCATCGACCGCGGCACGCGTCTCGGTGAAATCCTTGTACTTGCCTGTACCCACCAGAAGGCGCGAAGCGTAGGTTTTGCCGCCGATTACCAGTGGGTCAAGATGTTCATGCGCGGTCATGTTGTGTCCTTTGAAACTCTGTAGAGGGTCAGGCGATCAACCGCCACCGACGGCCACCACGATTTCAATCTTGTCGCCGTCCGCAAGTAGCTGTTCGCCATGCTGCCCGCGCGGCACGATTTCGCCGTTGCGTTCGAGCGCCAAGCGCTTGCCCGCCAGCCCCAACGTGGCAATCAGGCCGGCGCAGGTGAGCGGTGCAGGAAACTGGCGGGTATCGCCGTTGACGGTGAGTGAAATCAATTGACTGACAGTGTGACGGCTTGGGTGTGTGTTGCGATTCGACCACAGCGTGCCCACGCCTTGCGGCGCCGGCGGCGTTATTCGCCAAGAGCATTTTACCGGGTCTGAGCGGTATCGTGGCTGTCGTGTTGGCCGGGGCAAGCGGATTCAGGTAGGTAAATATCTGATTTCTTGTTAAAATTTCCTTCAGGCAATCGAGCGTTCGGAGCAAGTATGCTGAACTGGATGGGTACTCAGAAAACCGCGAATGGCATGGCGTTGCTGCGGGATCCGCACGACGTGATCGCCGGCTTGCCCGCGGATGACCCGGTTGCCGCCGCCGCTCAGATTACCGAAGCGCTTGATGCCATCAACTGTGCGGACACGCTCACACTCGAAGAACGTTACGACGATATCTGCCTGCTCGACGCGGCGACGGTGGATCACACCCGTTCGCTGTTGCGCGAATATCTGCAAACTTCGCGCCAGACCAAGCAGCGGGAGAACGAGTTGTGGAACGGCGCCTACAACTGCTGGAACGAACTGGCCACGGCATATGTGCTGTGCGTGCAACACTATGCTACTGATCAGGCGACTGCAGCGGGTTTTCGCAAGCCGGCACGCGTGTCGGTGGGGCGAGCGATGCGCGCGCTGCGCCGCCAGTTGCAATGGCTGCGGCTGCGCTATGCTGCGCCGTCCCCGTCGATCTGGTTGGGACTGGCGAATCTTTACAGCTACATCGAGCCGGAAAACATCGATGAGGAAATGCTGATCTACCCCGGCGAAACCTCCACCATCAAGCGAGAGTTTCTGAAGGTGCTGCTGCAATCGGTGATTTCCACCGATAACCTGCAACCGCCCGGGCAGGATCTGGCGACGTTTATCGTCACCCGCCATGCTTCGCACTTTATGTTGTCGCGCACTGCGATTGAAGGCTGCACGCATGCCTTTGACCTCAAGAACCCGCGCGTGCCCGCGCTGCTGTCGCGAGCGCCAGAAGACAATGCCGAGCGGATTTACATCGGTGCGGGTGCGGCGGTCCATGCCCTGTGTACTGCACTGACGTATATCGAAGATGCCGGCAAGACCCCGCCGGAACTGGGCTTTACCTATCCCATTGATCTGGAGTTTCTGACGCCGGTACTGGCACAGATACATCGCGACTGGTCCGGCAAACCGGCAGCGCGCGCGCACGAGCGCCAGAAAACCAATGCCCGTCTCACCGTGGTTCCGGGCTTTGCGCACATCGTCGCGGTGCTGGAGCACGCCGAGGAAGACCCATTTGATTTCACCGAAAAATCCAATGCTGAAAGCTGGCTCGCGAATGATGTCAGTGATGGTGGCTTCGGCGCGGTGATCCCGTCGGTCAACGCCGACTGGGTGAGTGTGGGCAACGTCGCCGGTATAGAGAATCAGGATGTGGGCGAGTGGTCAGTGGGCATGGTTCGGCGCGTGCAACGGCTCGACAGCGGGCAGCAGCAGATCGGCGTGCAGGTGTTAAGCCGCTGCGCGCAGGCGATGCGCGTGATGCGCGAGGATTATGCCGAAGAGCCGTTGCGCATCACCCAGCGCATGCCCATGGATCAGGCGATTTTGCTGACCGCCAACCCGGCCGATCAGGAGGAGATTGAGTTGCTGGTGGCCGACCCGCTGCGCTACGATGAGGAAGTCAGCTTGCACATGAGCGTGGGCGAGCGTGTGCTGGCGCTGCAATTGCTGAACGTGGTGGAAAAAACCGACGCCTGTGCGCGCGTGCGCTTTACCGTTGCCAAGGTCGAAACGTAAGTTTACAGACTGTGTAGCGCGTGCCGCGATGGTAAGATCAATTGCCGGTCACACCGCGCGGGTGTAGTTCAATGGTAGAAC
>SYEN01000100.1 GCA_005800795.1 Burkholderiales bacterium
CGCCCGGCGCAGGCGATGACACGCGCTCGTGGGGGCCGCCGTTCGCCAAGGGCGAGTCGGCATATTTTCTAGGTATCAACCGCAACAAGCGCTCGATCACGCTCAATATGGCGGCTAAGCCGGGGCAGGAAATTCTGGCCCGGCTAATCCAGCAATGCGATGTGCTGGTGGAAAACTTCAAGGCTGGCACGCTGGAAAAATGGGGTTTCACCAAAGACTGGCTGCAGAAAAATGCCCCGAGCGTGATTCGCTGCTCGATCACCGGCTACGGCACGGACGGTCCCAAAGGCGGTTTGCCGGGCTACGATTTTATTTTGCAGGCCGAGTCGGGCCTGATGAGCATTACCGGCGAGACCGATGGCGATCCAATGAAATATGGGGTGGCTATTGTCGACATCACCACCGGCCTGCTTGCCTGCAACACCATTCTCGCTGCGATCAACGCACGCCACCGCACCGGGCGCGGGCAGCATGTTGAAGTATCGCTGTATGAATCGGGTCTTTTCATGCTGGCGAATGTGGCATCGAATCACCTGGTGTCGGGCCGCGATGCGCGGCGCTTCGGCAACGGGCACCCAAACATCGTCCCCTACACCGCATATCCCGTGAAAGACGGCATGATTGCGGTGGCAGTGGGCAACGACGCGCAGTTCGTCAAATTTGCGGCAGCACTCGGCCACACCGAGTGGCCGGCCGATGTGCGTTTTTTGCGCAATCAGGATCGCGTAGTCAACCGCGAGGCGATCGACGGACTAATCATCGACGCGCTGAAATCGTTTGACGCAGAAGCGCTGATCGCCACACTGACCGAAGCGGGCATTCCCTGCGGACGCATCAACAGCGTGGCGCAGGCACTGGCGGCACCGCATACTGTGGCGCGCAAGATGGTGGAGACCATCCAGCATCCGACAGCCGGCGACGTCAAAGTGCTGGGCATGCCGTTTCGATTCAGCGATACGCCGCCCTCGATACGCCGCGCACCGCCGACGCTGGGGCAGCATACGACAGAGGTGTTGGGGGATGAACTCAGCTTGTCGGCAGAGCGAATCGCCGAGCTGCGGGCGCAGAAGATTATCTAGCTCCAGCGCGCAGATATTAATTGCGGCTACGCCGTCATTCCCACGAAAACGTGAATGGCAAGTTTGGCCGGTCTTGATCTTCGTTGAACCGTGTCTTTCGGTAGAGAGGTAAATTACCGTGATCACCAACCTGTCCCACGTCTCCATCGTAGTCCCCAGCCTCGACGCCGCTGCGCGTCGTTTGTCCGAAACCTACGGACTTGCCATCGGTGAAATCAAGGTCAACGAGCAACAGGGCGTGCGCATGGCCTACGTCGATCTGGGCAACGCAAAAATCGAGCTGATGGAACCCTCGCGCGCGGATTCACCCGTGGCAAAGTTTCTCGAACGCAATCCCAAGGGCGGCATCCATCATTTTTGCGTCGGCGTTGACAACGTGGATACCACGCGCGCGGAACTCACCGCCAGGGGCGCACAGGTGTTGGGTGACGGTAGACCCCAGTTGAACGTGCACGGCGAGCGCATCGCGTTTGTGCATCCGAAGGACTTTTTCGGTGCACTGGTGGAATTGGAAGAACCGCATCACGAATAAAAATAATTCAATAAAAACAAATACTTACGCATATCACCCATTTTCCGTTGCGCACTGCGCTTTCCACAGTGCAGAGCGCCACAAACATCCTCGCTCCTGTTCTTTTTCCTGCAATGCCGATCATGCAAGAATGCCACGCATGACGGAGGAGAAAATGAAACCAAAATTTTTCATGTCCGCCAACGCTTTGGCGCTCGCGCTGGCGCAAAATTATCCGATGTGGCCGATACGTGTGCTGGCGCCGCGGCTGTCGCAAAAATTCGGGCAAAGTGGTCATTGAATAAGTTGAACAAGGGGGCGCATCATGAAGTCCGTAGTCGACGCTATGGTTGCGGTCCTGGCCGCGATCGTCATGCAGGCCTCTACGGTTAATGCCGCGCCGGCGCCAACTTTAAGCGATACCGGCAAAGCGGACATCGCCAAGGTCGCCGTGGATGCCACCAAGAACGGCGACGTTCCCGGCGTAGTGACGTTGATCGTCAATCGTGACGGCGTGCTGTACGAGGGCGCCGCCGGCAAACAGGATACGGCTCGCGGCGTCGATTTGAAGCCCGATGCCATTTTCCGCATCGCTTCGATGACCAAGCCGAGCACTTCGGTGGCGATCATGATGCTGGTGGATGCGGGCAAGGTGCAATTGGACGACCCGGTGTCGAAGTACCTGCCCCAATACAAGGGCCGTGCTGTGATCGACAAGTTCAACGCCACCGGCGCCAGCTACACCACGCGCCCTGCCAAACGCGAAATCACCCTACGCCATCTGCTGACGCATTCTTCCGGCATCGGTTACGCGTTCACAAACCCGACGCTCAAAAAAATCGTCGACGCCACCCAACAGGCCGAACCCGACCTGCCGCTGCTGCATGATCCGGGCGAAACGTGGACCTACGGCGCTAGCACGCGCGTGCTCGGCTGGGTGGTGGAAAAAGTTTCCGGCAAAAGACTCGAAGTGTTCCTCGAAAAACAGATTTTCGCTCCGCTAAAGATGGTGGATACAGCGCACGCGGTGCCCGCGAGCAACGTGTCACGCGTAGTCACCGTACATAGCAGAAAAGGCGGCAAGCTCACCGAGGCACCCAATGATCCCCAACAAGAGTCGCCGGTTCGCGGCGATGGCGGCCTGTATTCCACGGCACAGGACTACAGCCGTTTTGTGCGTATGCTGCTTAACGGCGGTACGCTCGACGGCGCGAAAATCCTCAGCCCGAAAGCCGTGCAACTGATGAGCGAAATGCCCGCCGGTGGCCCGGTGATGCAAACACAGCCCGACGCCAACCCGGACCGCACGCGGCCATTTCCATTGGGCGCGGGCAAGGATAAATTCGGCCTGGGATTTCAGGTCTCGGCGGCTGATGCGCAATACGCAAAATTCCGCAGCCCCGGCAGTCTGGCGTGGGGCGGCATCAACAACACGCATTTCTGGATTGATCCCAAGCGCCAAATCGCCGGCATTGTGCTGATGCAGGTGTTGCCGTTTTACGACGACGCCAGCGTCGCCGTGCTGCGTGGCATTGAAGAGCAGGTTTACCGGCATTTGAAATAAGCAGATCACCAGGGTCCCGCGCAGCAGCGGTGGCGGTGGTTTGAGGGGTGTGTACTGATGCAGACGTTTTAGGCCGCACCGACATAGTTTGACGTCCCTTAAACATA
>SYEN01000101.1 GCA_005800795.1 Burkholderiales bacterium
CCGATGTCGGTCACCTGCGCGCTGCCACGATCTTCGATGACCTCGCGCAACAGCGGCTCGATGAATTGAACCAGGTGATACACCTGCTTCAGCTTACGCCGGCTGTCCTGGTTCAGGCGCCCGTCGTGCGTCAGGATGTGCAGCGCTTTCAACAACTCGATGGATTGCCCGGGGCGAATTTCCGCAATTTCGGACGGCGGCGGCTGCCGGTTGGTGTGGCGTGGCATGATGCCGCGCAGTGTAGCGGAATGCGCTAAAGTCGGTATTTTCACAGCATAATGTTTGCGCAATGCGCGCTGGAGCCTCATGAAAGTCTGCTGCGTGATTCCCTTGTTGTTGCTGGCAACGACAGCGCTGGCGCAAGTGGCTAGCGATGTCATTCCCGCATCGGCAGCAAATTGCGCAGTTGAATCGCCGCCCGCCGCCGTGGGCCTGGTGGCCACACCCGGCGGTTTTGTGATGGTCTTTCCGCGCAACGACGCACTGCCCAAGCCATACACTGGCTGCAAAACGCTGTGGGTGGTCACCGGCGAACGCCCGCCGCGCTTTGCCACGCTGTATTTCAAGGAAGGCACGCTTGCGGTAGCGGCTGCCCATAACATACGTGACGCGTCGGGCCGGCTGGATGGCGCCTGCGCGTTTCCCGAAGGCAAATCGCTGTTACCCAACGCCGGCCGCGAGATCAAGGATTCGGGCTGCACGGGTTTTTCCAAAGAGGGTTTCTACCAACTGTATGTACCGACCTGGCCGCGCCTTTGCATGACGGATCCGAAGGCGGCGGTTTGCCAGCAGGATCCGCGCTAGGCCGCGGTGACCGCACTCTTTATCAGGAAATCACCATGACCAGCCGCAGAGATTTTTTATCGCTAGTAGCAGGCAGCGTCGCCCTGCCCGGCCTCGCCGCCGCACAAGCACAGGTGCCGGCACGCAAAGTTGCGCTGTATGCCAACATCGGCGCTGAACTCATGCACTTTGAGGTAGATGCCGCCACTGCCACGCTGACCCGGCGTGATTCAGTGACGATGCCCGCAGCGGTCCAGTATTGCTGGCCGCATGCCTCGCGCGGAACCCTGTATGCCGCCACCAGTGGGCCTACTCCGCGCTACGGCAAGCCGGTTGTCGAACACCATGTCAGCGCCCTGCGCATCAACCCTGCCTCCGGCGCGCTCACCAAACACGGCGAGGCGATCATGCTGCCGGCGGCGCCGGTGCACCTCACCATTGATGGTCCATCGCAGCACCTGCTGGTGGCGTTCTACAACCCCAGCGCGCTGCGCGTGTATCGCATCAATGCGGATTTCACGCCGGGCGGGGAAGTCAAACAGGACAACATTGATGCGGGCGTTTTTGCCCATCAGGTGCGCGTCACACCGAATAACCGGCACGTGATTCTGGTGGCGCGCGGCAACGAAGCCACGCCCAAGAGGCCGGAAGACCCGGGCGGCCTGAAGCTCTTTGACTACAAGGACGGCGTGCTTTCCAACGGCACTGACATCGCGCCCAACGCTGGCCGCGGCTACGGCCCGCGCCATCTGGATTTTCATCCCACCCAGCCATGGATGTATGTATCGGTAGAAACACAAAACAAGCTGCACATGCATCGCCTGCAAACCGGTAAGCCGCTGGCGGGCGTGGTGTACGCCAAAGAGACGTTGGCGGAGCCGAACAACATCCGTTCGCGGCAGGCAGCGGGCACGGTACACGTGCATCCGAACGGTCGCTTTGTCTACGGCGCCAATCGCTCGCAGGACGTTGCCGAGTTTCTGGGCAAGCGGGTCTACAGGGGAGGCGAAAACAACATTGCGGTTTATGCCATCGATCAAAAAACCGGTGAGCCGACGCCGATTCAGCATATCGAAACCCAGGCCATACACCCGCGCACCTTTCACATCGACCCCAGCGGCCGCATGCTCGTCGCGCAACACAATTTGCCCGTGGACGTGCGTGACGGCAGCGGCGTGCGCACACTGCCGGCGGGCCTCAGCACTTTCCGCATCGGGGCGGATGGCAAGCTCACGTTCGTGCGTAAATATGATTTCGATGTCGGCAGTTCGACGATGTTCTGGATGGGCATGGTCGAGTTGTAACCGGTGCCTGAGCCTTGGCGTGCACGCGAGTTTCCTGCTGAAGAGACTCATAAAATATTTAATTAAAACAAATACTTACGAAATTCTCGTATTGCGCAGTTGCGCGACAATCATGACATTGCACTTCGCCGCTCACAATAGTCCCCGCAAGACATTTCCCACACCGCTCATGAGCGCCCCATGACCACCCGCCGAAATTTTTTGTCTGCCGTCAGTGCCACTGCCGCCAGTGTTACCGTGCCGCGCTTCGCCCACGCGGCAGGCGCGAGGAAGCTCGTGCTGTACGCCAACACCGGGCGCACGTTGATGCAGTTCGATGTCGACGTGGAAAACGCGACGCTGACCCAGCGCGGTTCGGTCTCCACGCCCGGCGGTATCGTGCAGTACTGCTGGCCGCATCGTAACCGGCAGTATTTGTATGCGGCGTCGAGCTCCAACGTCGCCGGCGCGACCGATCACTCCGTCACCGCGTATAAAATCGATCCCGCCACGGGCGCGCTGACGCAGGTGGGCGAATCGATCCGGCTGCCCACGCGGCCCATCCATATGGCGCTCGACAAAGAATCCCGGCACATTCTGGTGTCGTTTAACACGCCGAGCTCGCTGCGTGTTTATCGTATCAATGCGGATTTCACGCCGGGTGCCGAGGTGCAGCAAGCCGCAATGGATGCGGGCATCTACGCACATCAAGCGCTTGCCACGCCGGAGTGCCGCCACGTGGTGCTGGTGGCGCGCGGCAATGAAGGCACGCCGCAACGGGCGGAGGACCCCGGCTCGTTGCACGTGTGGGATTACAAAGACGGTGTGTTATCCAACCCTTACAAAATCGCGCCCAACGGCGGCCGCGGTTATGGCCCACGGCATGTGGATTTTCATCCGACAAAGCCGTGGATGTATGTGTCGGTTGAAACACAAAACCAGATGCACATGCACCGCATGCAGGGCGGCAAACCGCTGCCGGAAGTCGTTTACAACAAGACGACGCTGCTCGAGCCCAACAACATCCGTTCGCGTCAGGCAGCGAGCACGCTGCACGTGCATCCGAACGGGCGCGTGTTGTACGGCGCAAACCGCTCGCAGGACCGCATCAATTTCAACGGCAGGCCGGTGTACAAGGGTGGCGAGAACAGCATCGTCGTATACGCCCTGAATCCGCAGACCGGCGAGCCCACCGAAATTCAGCACATCGAAACGCAGAAAATTCATCCGCGCACTTTCCACATCGACCCCGGCGGGCGCCTGCTGGTGGCGCAGCACAACTTGCCGGTGGACGTGCGCGAGGGCGACGGCGTGCGTCAGTTGAAAGCGGGCTTGTCGGTGTTCCGCATGGCGCCAGATGGGCGGCTTAACTTTGTGCGTGAATACCATTTTGAGGCAAGCGCGGGCATCATGTGGTGGATGGGGATGGTGGCGCTGTAACGTGATTTTGATCGGGCCGCTCACGGCTTTCGGAGCGATGCCCTGCACACCACATCAACAGTGACAATGATTCGATTGCTGGCGATTGCTTTGTTGTCCGGCTGTGTGGCGGCTGCTGCCCAGGACAGACCTGACTGTTCAACGCTGGGCGAATTGGCTTGCCTCGAATCCGCCACCTGCATGGTGGCCATCGCACCTCAACGTAGCGGCATAGGTAGTGTGTTTGGGCCCACCGGCGGTGGCAGAGGCTATGTATGCCGCGAGGCTAACCAGCGTTGTGAAGCAGGCTTTCGCCAGAATCAATGGGGCCGCCCATTAGACGGTCGTAATCAAGAGACATGAGTTCACCCTTCCACTGATTTTGTGGTTGTTTCTTTTCTGCAGAACCGTTTTTCAGTTCTGCCCCTGCTACTACAGTGCCGTGCCGCCGGTCTCACCGCACCCG
>SYEN01000013.1 GCA_005800795.1 Burkholderiales bacterium
CTGCGCGCGGGCGCGTGTTGTAGTTGGAGCTCATGCTCATGCCATAGGCGCCGGCAGAGCGTATCGCCAGTAAATCGCCCTCTTTCAGTGCAAGTTTACGGTCGTGTCCGAGAAAATCGCCGCTTTCGCATACCGGGCCGACGATTTCCCATTGCTCCAGCGGGCCGCTCGAAGCATCCACGGGAACGATGTCATGCCACGCGTCGTAGAGCGCCGGACGCATCAAGTCATTCATGGCGGCATCGACTATCGCAAAATTGCGGTCCGCCGTGCGCTTCAGGTATTCGACCCGTGTGAGCAGCACGCCGGCGTTGCCTACAAGAAATCGGCCCGGCTCGAACAGCAATTTCTCGGAGCGCCCTTTGACGCCGGCCAGAATCGCGGCAGCGTACTCATCGACGCTGCAGGCGGGTTGTTCCGCCTGATACTGAATGCCCAAGCCGCCGCCAAGATCGATATGCGAAAGCGTGATGTCGTCGGCATTGAGTTGTTCGACGAGCGCGATCACGCGTTCCACTGCCGCACTGAACGGGTTGATCTCGGTTAACTGCGAACCGATATGGCAATCGATACCGTCTATGTGCAGATGCTTCAGCGCGCGTGCTTGCCGATACAAGCCCAGCGCATCGCCGTGTGCGACTCCAAATTTGCTTTCCTTAAGACCGGTGGCGATATACGGATGCGTCCTGGCATCCACGTCAGGGTTCACGCGCAGACTTACCGGCGCAATCTTGCCCATCTCTGCGGCAATTTGGTCAATACGTTCCAGTTCTGAAGGCGATTCGACGTTAAAACACAGAATTCCGGCGGTTAAGGCGTCTCGTATCTCGTTAGTCTTTTTGCCGACGCCGGAAAAAACCACTTTTTGGGGATCGCCACCCGCCGCGATTACACGTGCCAGCTCACCGCCGGACACGATGTCAAAGCCGCTGCCCAGCCGCGCAAACAGATTGAGAATCGCCAGATTGGGATTGGCCTTGACTGCGTAACACACCTGATGTGGGTGTGACGCGAATGCTGCGTCGAACCCGGTATAGGCGGCGGTCAGCGCCGCTTTTGAGTACACATAACATGGCGTGCCATGCGTGGCGGCGATGTCGGCAAGCGCGACGTCCTCTGCGTGCAGTCTGTCGTTGCGGTAGCTAAAGCCGCTGGGGTCTGTTTTGCTCATGTTGAATTTGACCAGGCCGCGTTTATGTCGCGGGGGCCGGCGCGGGTTCGGGTGCTGTTGCGGGTGGTTTCGGCGCCGGAGACGGCTTGGCGGGCGGCAGCGTCAAGGGCGTGCGGTAACCGCAGGCGGTCAGCGTGAGTGCGATAATCACAGTAAGAAGCAGCTTGCGCATGTCAGGGGGCCGCATATCCGAGGCCGCGCAGTCTAGCACGCGTCATTTCCACTGGCTGTTCTCAATCCGCCAGATAACGATGCGACTCGCGGCGAATTTCCCGCCGCCGCGCGGCGTAATCGGGAATAACGCCGCCCACTACGGCCCAGAAATGCGGCGAGTGATTCATTTCCCGCATGTGGGCCAATTCATGTACCACCACATAGTCGATCAGATGCCGTGGCATATGGATCAGCCGCCAGTTGAGCGAAATGCGCCCACTGGCGTGACAACTGCCCCAGCGCGACCGCGCATTGGACAGCCGCACCGCGACGGCTTCCAGCGTAATGCGCATGCGGAAATACTCGATACGCTGCTGAAAATACCCCAGCGCCTGCCCGCGCAGCCAGTGTGTGACCAGCGCCGACACCGCGTCGGGAGCCGCGTCCGGCGAGTGCACGTAAAGCAGCGGATCTGCCAGCCTCACCGTGCTGGCGCCGGCAGTCACTTGAAGTTTCAGCGGCAAACCCAGATAGGAAATGATTTCGCCACTTTCCCAGCGGCGTGGCGGCGCACGTTTTTCGGTCCAATCGGCGAGTTTGCGCAACACCCAATGTGCGTGTTCGCGCAGCACGGCTTCGATCTCGCGCAGGCTCGCGCGTAGCGGGGCGCCCACACGCAAGCCGCGCTCGTCTATTGACAGCGAAATGCGCCGCCGGCCAAAACTGCGGTGCAGGATGTAATTCACCGGCTGGCCGTCCAGCAGGGCTGAGGAAGTCACCACCGGATTCATCGACAGCGGTGCGAACGGCAGTTCGAGCTGGGCGCTGGCTTGAGCGCTGCCCTGATGTCTCGCTGGACTAGCCATACGTTTTCAGTCTGGGCATTTCGGATTCGATCCAGTCCTCGATGCGATGATTCAACTCCGCTGCCGATAAACCTCCCGGGGCTATCGGCTTGCCGATGCTCACCGTAATCAACCCGGGCCGCTTGATGAACGCGTTTTTGCGCCAGCATTCGCCCGCGTTGTGCGCCACCGGCAGCGCCAGTGCGCCGGTTTTTGCCGTAAGCCACGCACCACCGGGATGGTACACGCCCCGCTCGCCGGGTACAACCCGTGTGCCTTCAGGGAAAATCACGATATAGAACCCGGTTTTCAAACGCTCGGCGCCCTGTTCCGCCATTTGCCGCAGTGCCTTGCTGCCGGAGCCGCGATTAATGGCAATGGGCGACAGCATCGCCAGCCCCCAGCCGAAAAATGGTATCCACAACAACTCGCGCTTCATCACCCACACCTGCGGCGGAAAAATCGTCTGCCACGCGAGTGTCTCCCACGCTGATTGATGTTTGGAGAGAATAATGCACGGTTCGCGTGGGATGTTTTCGGCGCCAATCACGCGATAACGCACACCACATAGCACGCTGGCGGCCCCCGTAATGAGGCGCGACCAGGTGGTGATGATGCGATAGCGCGTCAGGCGAGAGAGCGGAAACGTCATCAACGAAATCACCGCGAATACTGGCGTGATGACCCACTGGAACAGTGAGAACAGACAGGAACGGATAAGGATCAAGGTAATCGGGATGACTTACGCTGCCAGCACATCCACTGCCGCCGCGAGATCGGCATACACCGTTGTCCCCGGCGGCAGGCCGCCTGCGCGCTGGGTCTTTTTACCGTTACCAGTGAGCGCCAGTATCGGCGCCGCACCCGCAGCGGCGGCGGCTTGCAGATCGCGAATGCTGTCGCCCACCAGCGGCACGCCGCGCAACGGCGTATTCAACCGGTGCGCGATGTCTGTCAACATGCCGGACTTGGGCTTACGGCAATTGCAGTTGTCGTCTGCCGCGTGCGGACAGAAAAAAATCGCATCCACGCGCCCGCCCGCCTGCGCCAGGGCCTTGTGCATTTTTTCGTGGATGGCGTTCAGTGCCGTCATATCGAATAACCCGCGTCCTATGCCGGACTGATTGGTGGCAACGATCACATGAAAGCCCGCCTGATTCAGCCGCGCAATCGCGTTCAGGCTGCCAGGAATCGGCCGCCACTCCTGCGGGCTTTTAATGTACGCCGCGCTATCGTGGTTGATCACGCCGTCACGGTCGAGGATGATGAGCTTCAACGGGGGCTATTGCGCAAGTTTTGAAAGGTTGACCACACGGTTGGTGAGCGCCGCCACTTCGCGCAACAGGGCAAACCGGTTGGCGCGTACCGCCATGTCCTCGGCATTGACCATCACGGCGTCGAAGAACGCGGTAACCGGTTGGTGCAGGCGGGCGGTGGTCAGCAGCGCCGCGCTGAAATCGCCGGCTTTGAGTTTGCCATCCACTTCGACACTCAGCGACCGGGAATTTATAAGTATTTGATTTTCTTCATCTTTTTCAAATTTCGTTGAATCGATTTCAACTGTCGCCACGGCATCCGATTTTGCCAGAATGTTGCGGATACGCTTGTCGGCTTCCGCCAGCCCTGCCGCTTCCGGCAGCGCAAGAAACGCGCGCGCCGCAGCCAGACGTGGCACGAATTCGCGGGGAGGTGGCATCAAGGCGAGCACCGATTCGACTTCCTGTGGCGTATAGCCTTGCTCGCGCAGGTAGCCGCGGGCACGCTCGGTGACAAAGTCCAGTGCCGCGTTCAATGCCTTGCCATCGCTGTTGGCGATGATATTGCCGGCGGGGAATGCCGCGTGTGCGAGTTTCAGTACTGTGGCGATATCCAGCGGCAACGCCCGCTCGGCGAGGATGCGAATCACGCCCAGCGCATGCCGCCGCAGTGCGAATGGGTCTTTGTCGCCGGTGGGGATCTGCCCGATGCCGAATATGCCCACCAGCGTATCGAGCTTGTCGGCCAGCGCCACGCAGCACGCTTCTGGCGTTTGTGGCAGCACATCGCCCGCGAAACGTGGTGCGTAGTGCTCGGCGATGGCATCCGCGACAACGGCAGACTCGCCATCGTGCTGTGCATAGTAACGCCCCATGATGCCTTGCAGTTCGGGAAACTCGCCGACCATGCCAGTCAGCAAATCTGCTTTGGCGAGATACGCCGCGCGTTTGGCCAACGCCACGTCGGCGCCAATGGCCTGCGCAAGGCTGCCCGCGAGCTGCTGAAGGCGCTCGACGCGATCCAGCTGGCTGCCAAGTTTGTTGTGATAGACGACCTTGGCCAGTTGCGGCACGCGTGTTTCGAGTTTGCTTTTGCGATCCTGCTCGAAGAAAAACCGTGCATCAGCCAGCCGTGGGCGCACCACGCGCTCGTTGCCTTCGATGATGTTTTTCGGGTCCGCCACCTGCATATTGCTGACCACCAGAAACTTCGCTGTGAGTTTGCCGTCCCCGGCAAACAGCGGAAAATATTTCTGGTTGGTGCGCATGGTCAGGATCAGACATTCCTGTGGCACCGCCAGAAATTCCGCATCAAAGCCCGCGACATACACGACCGGCCACTCCACCAATGCGGTCACTTCGTCCAGTAGCGCGGTGTAATCGCCGAGCGTGGCGTTAAGTTCGGCCGCCTTGGCTATTAGCTGGCTTTCGATTTCTGCACGGCGGGTGTCAAACGAAGCGATTACCCTTCCTTCTTCCTTGAGGCGATTTTCATATTCGTTTGCATGATTGAGTTTGATATCGGCTGAGCCAAGGAAGCGGTGGCCGTGTGTAACGCACGTGGCATCCAATTCCAGCACACCAACCTCTATTAACGTATTACCGTGTATGGCCACCAGTCCGTGCGCCGGGCGAACAAATTTCACCGTGTCTGTACTGAAGGTCAGTTGATAGCTCATCACCTTGGGGATCGGCAGTTTAGTTACCGCGAGATGCAGCGAAACGCCGAGACCGGCAACCAGCGTCTGCCCTTTAGCAGCCACAGGTAGGTACAGCATGGAAATCTTGCCGTCGTTTACCTTCTTAATGCGAGCTACAGCCGATTCGTCTTGCAGGAGCCCCGCCAGTTTTTTGAGCAGCGCTGGCGTTGGCTTTCCATCTGCGGTCAACCCAACTTTCTCTGGCAAAAGACGTTCGTCAAATTGCCGATCTGGCGCGGTATCCAGTACTGCAGACAATCGAACAGCCAGACGGCGCGGTGTTGCAAAAACCTCCGTAGTGCAGTCGGTGCCAAGTAGGCCATCCGACTTCAACTCCGCTTGCAATACACGCGCAAATGCTTCGCCCAATTGCTTCAACGCCTTGGGCGGCAATTCTTCAGTAAACAGTTCAACTAAAAGGGGTGCGCTCATGCGGGTGCCCCTTGCTTTTTCCCGTGACGCAGCGCCAGCACCTCATCTAAATCTTCTTTTAAAACAAAGGCTTGTACAGCTTCATCCGAAGCCCGCTCAAACCCGCGCAGCTTGCGCGACTGGTAGTAGGCTTGTGCCGCTGCCCGCGCCAGTGCCCGCACGCGGCCAATGTATGCCGCGCGCTCGGTCACCGAAATCGCCCCCCGTGCGTCCAGCAGGTTAAAGCTGTGCGAGCACTTCATCACCATTTCATAGCCGGGCAGTGACAGGCCCGCCGCGAACAGCCGCTTGGCTTCGGCTTCAAACTGGCCGAATTGCTGCAACAGCATGTCCACATTGGCCTGCTCAAAGTTGTAAGTGGATTGCTCAATTTCATTTTGCAAATACACGTCACGGTACTTCACGCCCGGTGCCCACTGCAGATCGAATACGCTTTCGACGCCCTGCAAATACATCGACAGCCGTTCCAGTCCGTAGGTGATCTCGCCCATCACCGGTTTGCACGGA
>SYEN01000102.1 GCA_005800795.1 Burkholderiales bacterium
CATGTCCACCGTACCGATGGCCACCGAGCGTTCGCCGTGGCCGCCGGGTTTTTCGTTGGCGAACATCGTCGCCCAGATGCAATGCGGATCGAGATTGTCTTCTGCGTCGTTCAGCAACGTCTTCGGATCGGCCTCCATGATGCGCGGCACAAAGCGTTCCGCGAGCAGGCCGCGCTGCGCGTAGCGGCCATTGGAGTTGAAACCGTAGCCCACCACCGGCTTACCGTCACGAATCACATCGGTAACCACCGCCACCACGCTCGCATTCATTTTGGAGAAATCGATGTACGCGTTGCGGATTTCCGAGGCGATGGGCGCGGCGGCGGAATGAATGGCGGTGATACGCATGGGGATTCCAGAAAATTCGGGGAACGGAAGAGCAGGACGGAATTGCGATGAGCGCGAGATTCGGAGTATAGCGAACTCCCCCGCTCGATTGACAAGCGCTGTTGATTCGGTGACAGTGCGCGCCAAATTGGAGACCCAAAATGAATCTCAAAACACTTCACGTCATCGCAGCTGCCATCGCGGCCGCACTGTCGCCGCAAGCGGCTGCACAGGCGTATCCCAACAAAACCATTCGCATGATCGTGCCCTTCCCGCCCGGCGGCGGCGTTGATTTCATGGGGCGCATCATCAGCCAGAAACTCGCCGAACGCGTGGGTCAGCCCGTGGTGATCGACAACCGCGTAGGCTCCAACGGCATCATCGGGCTACAGGCGCTGATGGCCGCACCCGCTGACGGCTACACCATCGCCAGTGCCTCCGCCGGGCCGCTGGCTGTGAATCCGCACGTTTACAGCAAGCTGCCATATGACACCCTGCGCGACTTCACCCTCATCGCGCGCGCCGTGGACTTTCCGTTGTTGCTGCTGACGCACCCGTCGCTGCCGGTGAAAGACATCACCGCACTGATCGCGCTTGCGAGGGCACGCCCGGGCGAGCTGGCCGCGGCCTCGTCCGGCTCAGGCAACTCCGATCATCTGGCGCTGGAACTGTTCAAATCCATGGCCAAGCTCAACCTGATCCACGTGCCCTACAAAGGCGCGGGCCCGTCCACCATTGCGCTGCTGTCCGGCGAAGTGCAACTCATGTTCGCCAGCATCCCGCCCACGCTGGCACATGTGCGCGCCGGCAAATTGCGCGCGCTGGGTTTGGGCAACGCCAAACGTATCCCGTCGCTGCCGGAATTCCCCACCGTGGCCGAATCCGGCCTGCCGGGTTTTGAGGCTTATTCGTGGGGTGGCGTGATCGGCCCCGCGAAACTACCCGCCGACGTGGTGCAAAAACTCAACCGCGAAATTAACGAAGTGCTGAAAACCAAGGACGCCGCAGACCGCCTGCTGGCGGGCGGCACCGTGCCCACGCCCGCCACACCGGAAGAATTCATCGCGCTGATCCGCTCGGAACTGCAAAAATGGGGTGCTGTAGCAAAGGCGGCGAATATTCGCGCTGATTAAAATATTGTTTTAAATCAAATACTTATAAAGAATCAGCCTAACGCGTCATCTGTGGCGCTTAAGACACGGCATCCCTCTTATAGCGCCAGAACGGGCATTTTATGATCATCATCCGTGCGCGCCCTGTAAATGCTGAGCGCGCCGCGGCCGACTTCGCTCGGCGGAATACAAGCCCGTTTTCCCCGATCAAGCCGCCACCATCGCCGGCAGTCGCTTACGAATGATCTCGGTGGCATCGGCGACGATGCGCTCGATCAGCACCGCGCAAGTGGGCACGTCGTGCATCAAGCCCATCACCCCGCTGGAACTCCAGGTGCCGGCATCGAGCTCGCCTTTCTCGAACACC
The DNA here is from genome assembly GCA_005800795.1 of Burkholderiales bacterium. Taxonomy (GTDB): domain Bacteria; phylum Pseudomonadota; class Gammaproteobacteria; order Burkholderiales; family SG8-41; genus UBA5216. The sequence continues at coordinate 1,807 of SYEN01000102.1, forward strand.
GCGGGCGAGCGCGAACCTGCGGCCAGGTGCTTCATGTCTTCAAACGTCTTGGTCGGGTCGGCATCGAGCGCGACCAGTTCCCTGGTGATGGCGTTCTTGAACAGGCGCGAGGAATTATGCAGGCGCCTAAACACGAGCTGCGTGTCGAGCTCGGTGCCTCGCACCAGCGCCTGCTTGACGTTATCGTGTATCCAGCACTCCTGGGTGGCGAGAAAGCGCGTACCCATGTTGATACCGTCTGCACCCAGTGCCAACGCGGCGGCGAGCTGACGGCCGGTGCCGAGGGCGCCGGAGGCGATGAATGGTACTGAAAGCTGTTCGGCAGCGAGCGGCAACAGCAACATGTTCGGTACGTCGTCTTCGCCGACGTGGCCCGCACACTCGAAACCATCGACGCTGATGATGTCGCAGCCGAGCGTCTCGGCCTTCTTCGCATGGCGGATGGATGTGCACTTGTGGATCACCCTGATCCCGGCCTCCTTAAAGATCGGCATGACGCGCTGCGGATTGTTGCCAGCGGTCTCGACGATCTTCACCCCGCTCGCGACGATGGCGCGGGCGTAATCCTCGTAAGGTACCGGCGTAATCGTGGGCAGGATGGTGAGATTCACCGCGATCGGCTGGTCAGTCATGGTGCGGCAAAGCTGGACTTCCTTGATCACATCGTCGGGCGTGGGCAATGACAATGCGGTCATGATCCCCAGTCCACCGGCATTGGATACCGCGGCGGCGAGCTTTGCCCGGCCGACCCGCATCATGCCGCCGCAAACGATTGGATAACGGATACCCAGCATTTCGGTTACGCGAGTTTTCATCTCTGTTCCTGTTCAGTGTCGTACGTCGAGGGAATGGACATCATGCATCGACTTGGCGGGCTCAAGAGTAGCGGGTCAAGTTTGAGGCTCGTTCAATTCCCGGCGCCGAGCGGCAATTGAGGAGGCAAGTCATGAAATAGTTTATCAAGTATCCGGGGCTGGATGTGCTACTGAACCATGATGGCCCCCTGATTTGCGGGACGAAGCGGTGACTTTGCAATTGCGGCTGGGTGCACTCGCCTCCTACGCCGCCACCCTGTCGGCATCCACCAACGGCGCCGTCCAAACGTCGTAACCATAAACCCAGGTCGGATCTGTCGCACTGCGCATCCACGTATTGGTGCTGGACGTCTGCTGTATCTCCGCCGTGCGCGGCAGGCGGTTGGCTTCGTATTGCCGCAACGCCTGCGCCACGCCATCAGCATTGACGTGTTCCATGCAGCGCGACAGCATGGCCGCG
>SYEN01000103.1 GCA_005800795.1 Burkholderiales bacterium
ACGCCAGATGCTGCGGATCAATTCGCGCCATGGTCGAACACATGCACACCGTGGGCGCCATGAACTGCACCACCTTGCCCTGCGGCTTGAATTCCTCGGCCAGACGGTTCACCAGATTCAGCTCCGTGCCCACCAGCCAGCGTGTGCCCGGCGCACTGGCGGCAATAGATTTAATGATGTAATCGGTGGAGCCAACGTAGTCAGACAGTTTGCACACTTCAAAATTGCATTCCGGATGGCTGATGACCGCACCCGTCGGATTTTGCTGACGCCAACGCAAAATGTGCGACGCCTGGAACATTTGATGTACCGAGCAGTGACCTTTCCACAACAGCACCTTGGCCATTTTGATCTGCTGCGTGGTCAGGCCACCCATCGGCAAATCAGGATCCCACACCAGCATTTCGGCCAGCGGGATGTCCATCAGGTACCCTGTCCAGCGGCCCAAATGCTGATCGGGGAAGAACAGCACTTTCTCGCGTCGTGCGAACGCCCATTGCAGTATCGACCGCGCATTGCTCGAAGTGCACACGATACCGCCATGCTCACCGCAAAACGCCTTGAGATCGGCTGCGGAGTTGATGTAGGTAATCGGAGTGATTTTTTCGTCAGGATCGATGACTTCGCCGATTTCGCGCCATGCGCGCTCCACCTTGGCGAGATTGGCCATGTCAGCCATCGAGCAGCCCGCACTCATGTCAGGCAGAATCACCGACTGTGTGGGCTTGGACAGAATGTCGGCGACCTCCGCCATGAAGTGCACACCGCAGAACACCAGATAGTCTGCGTCAGTGCGCGAAGCGAGCTTTGAGAGGCCCAGCGAATCGCCCACCAGATCGGCATGCCGATAGACATCGGCGCGCTGGTAATGGTGCCCCAGAATCGACACGCGATTGCCCAGCGCCTGTTTGGCGGCAAGGATGCGCGGCTGACAGTCGCTGTCGGCCAGCGGCTTGTATCGTTCAAACTTGATCGGACTTATTGTGTTACCCATAGCACCGGCAGTGTTTTCCATAATTCCCTTTCCAGTGTTCAGATGCGGCTGCAACGAACGCATTTCAATATCCAGCAGGGGAGCTCATAAAGATATCACACTAAGACCGACTTTCCATGCGGAAATTTCCGTGATGGAATCCGCATTAATGTGCGTACGCACAATCGGTGTACAGGCGCCGCAACTATTTTTTGGCGTACGTAATAACTAACCAGCCGATTGGGCGCGTCTTCCCGGTAGCTCACGAATCGCGGCAACATTGGTCCATGAAAAACACTTGTCAGCGGCCTCCTGCCACGGCAACCAGACATACTGCGTGTGTTCGTTCGGCGCCAACGTAACCGGCACGGGTTGCGGCACTTCAAGACTGAATACATGTTCCAGATTGTGCGTGGTGCCCGGCGCAAAACGGTTGCTCCAGCGCGAAAATATCTCAAACAGATTCTGCTTGCGCCAATTGGTCAGCGGATATTGTGTGGCATCGATGCCGGTTTCCTCGCCGACTTCGCGCACGGCGGTGACCTCCAACGGCTCATCCACACGCTCGACGCTGCCCGTTACCGACTGCCAGAAGCCCGGCCGGCCCGCACGTTCAATCAGCAAAATTTGCAAATCCGGCGTGTGGATCACCACCAGCACGGAAATCGGTATTTTGTAGGCCACGTAGCGCTGCCCGCGCTAGTACGCAGGCAGGTCTTTGGCCCCGTCCACCAGCACCACGAACGGCGTGCCTTTTGCTTTCCAGAATGCGGCAGCCTCGCTTAACACAGCCAGCGCGGTCTGATAATCGTCGGGCGAGGTGGAGGCGAATTTATCGTGACCGGCAATGTGCAGCACGAAGCCCGCGCCCTTCAGCCAGTTCAGGTCGCGCAGGCAGTCGGTCAGCGCGTCCCAATTGCCGCCGAAGTAAGACGGTAGCTTCAACTGCCGCACACACAAGTCGAAAAACGGCTTCTTGGCGGACACCGCGTTCAGTGGCATATCCAGCCACACCAGCCCATGGTTTTTCGCCTGATCACGTAGGCTGTTTACGGACGCCGGTGCCCGGTAAACGCCGGAACGTTTGGCTTCAAGGGCGGGGGCGGATTTTCCACCGCCTGCGTTGCTGGCGCTCATGGCACGATCCGTTTAAAGGATTTGTAGTGGTCGTCGCTGTAGTACTTTTCACCGCTCTTGCCCGCGACAATGCGTCGCGCGCCGCGGTGCGAAATACCCGGCGTCTTGACGGTGAATTCGCTGTAATAGCCACGTTCCTTGATCGGCAGGCGTTTCTCAAAATTACCGAACACAATGCCATCACGATCATAAGGATAAGGCCCGCCTTTTTCAATCAGCTTCAGCGTATCACGTGCTTCCGGCGGCAAAGACTTGGTGCTGATGTCGGCCAGGCTCAGTTGCACGCGCTCGCGCGTGACGCCCGGCGCGGGCTGCGTGTTATCGCGCTGCGCAACTGCAGGTGCGGCCAGCGCCAGCAACCCCAGAATAAAACATAAGTGTTTGATTTTATTGAATATTATTTTCACAGGTAGTGACCTTCAATCCAAGCTACGCAAATCAACGCGTTGACGGCGGTTTGCGATGACGCACCGGCAACAGCTCGACAAGCCGCCACTTACGGAGCGACAGTTTCCACCTTGCGCAAGCGAATATGCAATTCTCGCAACTGCTTTTCATCCACCACATTCGGCGCCTGCGTAAGCAGACACTGCGCGCGTTGCGTTTTCGGGAACGCAATCACATCGCGTATCGAATCCGCACCCGCCATCATGGTGACAATGCGATCCAACCCGAACGCAATACCGCCATGCGGCGGCGCACCATATTGTAAGGCCTTCAGCAAAAACCCGAACTTGGCCTCAGCTTCCTCAGCACCTATGCCCAGCGCACTAAACACTTTGGATTGCACCTCTTGCCGGTGAATACGCACCGAACCGCCGCCGATTTCCCAACCGTTCAACACCATATCATGCGCGATGGCGCGCGCCTTGCCGGGGTCAGTCGACAGAAAATCTTCGTGTCCGGGCGCGGGAGACGTAAACGGATGATGCATGGCGTTCCACCGCCTGGCTTCCTCATCCCATTCGAACATCGGGAATTCCAGCACCCACAGCGGCTTCCATTCCTTGGAAGCAAAACCCTTTTCGTGACCAATTTTCGCGCGCAGGGCGCCGAGTGCTTCATTGACAACTTTCGCCTTGTCGGCGCCGAAGAACACCAGATCACCGTTTTTTGCACCCGTACGCTCGATCACTGCCTTGAGTGAGGCCGGTGAAAGATTTTTTACGATGGGTGATTGCAGGCCACTCTCATTCAACTGAGTGACATCGTTAATCTTGATGTACGCCAGCCCCTTCGCGCCGTAAATCTTGCTGAACTCGGTGTAGGCGTCAATCTCGCCGCGCGTGAGCGAACCGCCGCCAGGCACCAACAGCCCCGCGACGCGCCCGCCGGGCGTGTTGGCCGGGCCGGAGAACACTTTGAACGCGACTTCCTTCATCGCATCAGTCAATTCAGTGAGCTTCAATGGCACGCGCATGTCGGGCTTGTCCGAACCATACGAATTCATCGCCTCGTCGAACGACATGCGCGGAAATGGTTGCGGCAAATCAATATCCAGCACTTCCTTGAACACGGAGCAGATCATCTTTTCCATCATGCTCGTGATTTCA
>SYEN01000104.1 GCA_005800795.1 Burkholderiales bacterium
GGGCCATGATAATTTCTTTCTGTGGCGAGACCTATGGGAGGGGCCTTCGGCGGCCTGGCAGGGGCCTGTTTAAAAAACCCCAAACCGAGAACCGCCTGGTTCAACGCTCGGGGAAATTACAGAAAGGATGTTGCACTAACCTCTACTCTAATCGCATCTACAGTTTGCCTTGACTTTCAGGCATAATGCATCTACGATTTGTCAGTGATTATCTTCGACGAAGCCAAGCGCAGGGCAAATCTTGCGAAGCACGGCATTGATCTCGCGAAGCTGTCGGATTTCTTTGATGGTAATTTGCTGACCCGCGAAGACGCGCGCGAATCCTATGAGGAATTGCGCTTTCAGAGCATCGGCTGGCACGAAGCGGAGTTGCTGTTCGTTGTCTGGACGCCGGGCGATGATGAATGGCCGCACATTATTTCGGCGCGAAAGGCGGAAAAACATGAACGCGAAGCGTGGACACGGTTCTGTAGATGATGCGCCGGCCACCGCGCCGGACGATTGGAATGATGCTTTTGTCACCCGCTCGATGGACGAGTTGCGCAAAACGGTCGCCGCGCGCCGCACGCGCGGGCCAAACAAGCGCCAGACCAAGGAGCAGGTAGCGGTTCGTTTCAGCCCGGAGGTGCTGGCTTATTTCCGCGCCACTGGAAGCGGCTGGCAAACGCGCATGGACGAGGCTTTACGCAAGTATGTCTCGCGGCGTAAAACAGCGTAAATCCACTGTTTAGGAATGCCAAAGTACCAGCCCTACTCCTTAGCCCCCGCCTTAACCAATATCCGCGCAATTTCGTCATTCTCACGCTGCTTGGCTGCCGCCAGCGCAGAATAACCATTGGGCGCCTTTAGGTTGATATTGGCGCCGTATTCCATCAACAGCAGCACAGACTGAGTTTGGCCTTCCCGGGCGGCGAGCATAAGGGCGCTCAGGCCACTGGTATTGACGGCGTCGATTTTGGCGCCGCGCACCATCAAAAAGCGCATGACTTCAATGCGGTTCATGGAGGCGGCGTACATCAGTGGCGTCCACCCGGCGTGGTCAATCTGGGCGCCTTCAGCGAGCAATAATTTGACCGCTTCGAGGTGGCCTTTGATCGCCGCCAGCATCAGTGCGGTTTCACCAAACTTGTTGAGCGCAGCCACTTTGGGCTTGGCGCCGAGCAGGGTTTTAAGGACATTAATATTGCCTTCTTTCGACGCCATCATCAGAAATGTGTCGCCGTCCCTGTTAACGGAATCCACGTCCAGCCCCTTTTTCAGCAGGCCGGCAACCGTTGAATTGTCGCCCTGCCCGATGGCGCGGATCATATCGTCGTAGACGGCCGCGCGGCTTGTGGCCGCCGAAAGCACGCATAGCATGGCGAAAAAATACTTTATAAATAACTTCATATATATTACTTAACTAATTGAATAATTTAATAAAATTATTTGATGTCTGTTGTGCGATCTGCTCAACTGTGCAGCCTCGCAACTTTGCGATTTCTTCGGCCACGTGCTTTACAAATCCCGGCTCATTGGTCTTTCCGCGAAACGGCACCGGCGCCAAATAGGGTGAATCAGTCTCGATCAGCATGCGATCCAGTGGCACTTTTTGCGCCACTTCCTTTAACGCTTTGGCACTCTTAAAGGTCACAATCCCCGAAAACGAGATGTAAAACCCCATGTCGAGCGCGGCTTCGGCGACTTCCCAGCTTTCGGTAAAACAATGCATCACCCCACCCGCCTCTCGTGCCCCCTCTTCCCGCATCACACGCAGAGTGTCGTCCGCGGCGGATCTTGTATGAATAATCAGGGGCTTACGTGCCTGTCTGGCCGCTTGAATGTGGTGGCGAAAACGCTGCCGCTGCCATTCCAGATCGCCGGTCAGGCGGTAATAATCGAGTCCGGTTTCGCCAATCGCAACAATTTTAGGGTGCGCTGCCCATCGGACAAGCTCTTCCACCGTTGGTTCGGTGACATCCGGGTAATCCGGGTGTACGCCGACTGAGGCGTACAAATGCTCGTGCTCCTCAGCCAGCGCCAGAACATTGGGGAAATCCGCCATGTTCACGCTGACGCAAAGTGCCTGCGCCACCTGATTGTCGCGCATGCGCGCGAGCACCTCGTCGAGTCGGCCAGCGAGCTCGGGAAAATCCAGGTGACAATGGGAATCGATGAACATTTCAGGCAGGGATCAGGATTGTACCAGCTGGGAGTAACGCAGCAGCCAGTCTTCCAGCAGCAAACGCGGATTTAGCGGATGGTTTATAACTCGCTGAAAACGCACCAATTCGCGATGAAGTCGCATGATTTCCAGCGTTTTCACTCGTTTTGAGGCTGAAATCAGCGCTTCGGCGCAATCCGGATTGTAGCGTAGCTTGTGTCCGCTGCCGAGGCTGGCAAGGTCATACGTCCAGCGCTGCAACCAATTGATTATTTGGGGAATTGGCTGCGTCCCACAACGCTCTGCCAGCGCCAGCGCATCTAGGCTACGGCTGCACAGGCCGTCAATAAACTGGAGGCGCGCAGCCCAGTACGCAGGATTGTCCAGTTCGGCAGCCAATAACGGGGCGCCGCCCGCCTGTGCTAGCGCCAATTCCGGCTGGGAAACCCCTTTTTGTTTCAGCCAAGACAAGGCGTCCCCAGCCGACGGCGGCGGCAGCGCCACTTGCTGGCAGCGGCTGCGAATCGTCGCGGGCAGCAAATTCGGGCGGTCTGATACCAGCAAGAACTGCACGCCCTGCGGCGGCTCTTCCAGACTTTTCAAGAGCGCATTAGCGGCATTGGTATTCATGGCCTCCGCCGGATGAACCATGACGACTTTTGCCCCATTGCGGTGCGCACTAATATTGATAAAGTCAGCTAGAGAGCGTACCTGGGCAATTGAAATATCGCGCTTTTTCTTCTTGTCAGCGGGTTCGTCATCGTCGCCGGCTTCGGCAATTTCAGGCTGAAGCAGCCGGCAATCGGGATGACTTGAGGATTCAAACCAGCGGCACGCTTGACAGTTTCCGCAGGCCATCAGCGCAGCAACTGGCTGCTCGCACAGCAGCCCTTTTGCCAGAGCTGCGGCAAAATCACGCTTGCCTATGCCCGCTGGTCCGCGCAGCAGCAAGGCATGCGGCAGCGCACCAGCGCGGTGCGCCAGTTGCTTAAACTGCGATTCATGCCATTTTAAAATAGTCATTTAAAACAATTACTTATAATTTTATTCTCTACTGATTGTTTAACATGATCAAGGGCCACTGTGCCATCGATAATCTGCATGCGATGCGGCATTTCACGCGCCCGCCGAAAATAGCTTTCCCGCACCCGGTCAAAAAATGATCGTCCTTCCTGCTCGAAGCGATCCGGCTCGCGCGCAGCCTGTGTACGGGCTTTGCCGATTTCGGATGGCACGTCGAAATATAGTGTCAGATCGGGTTGCAGGCTGCCCTGCACCCAGCTTTCCAGCGCCACTATGCGCTCCCACGGCAAGCCGCTGCCGCCGGATTGATAGGCAAAGGTGGCATCGGTGAAGCGGTCGCAGACCACCCAATTGCCCGCGTCCAGCGCAGGCAGGATCACCTTGTCCAGGTGCTCACGCCGCGCAGCGAACATCAGCAGCGCCTCGGTTTCGGCGTGGAGTTTCTGGTTTTTGTCGAGCATCAGTTCGCGCAGCCGTTCCCCCAGCGCCGTGCCGCCAGGCTCGCGCGTGAGGCGCACGGTGACACCGCGCGCGGCCAGAAAATCGGGAATCCACGTCAGATGCGTGCTCTTGCCCGCGCCGTCCATGCCTTCCAGCGTGATGAATTTGCCGCGTGTCACTTTTTGCCAGATCTCAGATATTTATAGACGGCGGCGTTGTGTTCTTCCAGCGTGCGCGAAAACTGCGAACTGCCGTCACCGCGAGCCACAAAATACAGCATTTTACTGTCGGCGGGGTTAAGCGCCGCCTGAATCGCCGCCAGCCCTGGCATGGCAATTGGCGTTGGTGGCAGGCCGGCTCGGGTGTAGGTGTTCCACGGCGTGTCGGCCTGTAAATCGCGGCGGCGGATGACGCCGGTGTACTCATCACCTATACCGTAAATCACCGTGGGGTCGGTTTGCAGACGCATGTTAATCCGCAGCCGGTTGACGAACACCGACGCCACCATGGCACGGTCGGCGGCTTTGCCGGTTTCTTTTTCGATGATCGAGGCCAGGATCAATGCTTCATACGGTGTCGCCAGCGGCAAATCGGCGGCACGCTTGTTCCATTGCGCGTTGAGATGATTTTGCATCAGCCGGTGCGCGCGTTTGAGCACAGCCAAATCACTGGACCCGCGCGAAAAATAAAATGTCTCCGGGAATATCCAGCCTTCCGGCTGCGCGTCCGGAATGCCCAGCGCGCGCGCGATGGCCTGTGAGGTCATGTCTTTCGTGTCGTGTTTGAGTGCTTCGTGAGTATCCAGCGCCAGACGAACTTGCTTGAACGACCAGCCATCGATAAACCGCACGGCAGATTGTGTGGCATCACCGCGCGTCATTTTTTGCAGCAGTTTCAGCGGCGTGGTCGGTGATTCAAATTCGTAGTTGCCCGACTTGATGTGCGTCGCATCGCCGCGCAAGCGGCCTGTGGCCTCGAAAAGCAGCGCGCTGCCGGGTGTAGTCATCACACCCATGGCAGCCAGATCACGCGCCACGCCGCGCAGGGTACTGCCACTTTTGAGATCATATGCCAGCGGCGCAGGGTTAAACGTAAGTTCTTGTTTTAAAAATAGAAATAGTATGCCGCTCGCCGCTGCCCCGATGACGGCCAGCAGCAGCAGCCCGCGCATCAGCCAACGCAGCGCACTACGCACGGCGCGGCCTGCTGGTTTGATCCTTCAAGAAATTAGCGTTTGTCATGGCGTTGGCGATTATTACTTAATCCATCCACTCGCAGGCAGTCGTGTCATCAATTTTTAACGCAGAGGACCAATACTAACGGCTCGAATAACCATGGCAATCAAGCCCCCCCCAATCGCGAGGAATGTCAGCAATGAGCGACACAGCACGCCACAAAGTCACCGGCCAATCCGAACACATGAACGACATCATTGAGCGCATGCAGGCCGATCCGGGTCGCCGCGCACTGCTCAAAGGCGGCTTGGGGCTGGCTGCGCTGGGTTTCATGGGCTTACAGGGCTGCACCAGCGGCGATTCTGCGTCGCCTGCCTTGGCGCCAGCCCCTACGCCGGTGACGCGCCCCGGGGCACTCAACTTTAATGCCGTTGCAAAAACCGTGGCGGACGCCATCGCCGTGCCTCCCGGCTATACGGCGACTGTACTGTACCGTTTCGGCGATCCGCTGAATGCCGCCACGGGTGCATTCTCGAATCTGGGCACCGACACGGCGGCCTCTATGGATTTTCGCGCTGGCGACAACCACGACGGCATTTACTTTTTTGGTTTGAGCGCTGACGGACGATTTGATCCGGCGGAAAGCAATCGTGGCCTGCTGGTGATGAACCACGAATACATGCAGTGGTTTTTCATTCATGCCACGCCGTATTCCATAGACGCCGCGGGTAACCGCACGGTAGAGGCCGAGGTGCGCAAGGAAATGGCGGCGCTGGGGGTGTCCATTGTAGAAGTCCAGCGCAACGGTAGCGCATGGAGCTACAACGTCAATTCGGCGTTTAACCGCCGTATCACCACGCTGACGCGCATGCGGATGTCAGGCCCGGCAGGCGGTTCTGCCTTCATGCGCACGCGGTTTTCGACCGACGGCACCGCGACACGCGGCACCTTCAACAATTGCGCCAACGGCTTTACCCCGTGGGGTACTTATCTGACTTGCGAAGAAAACTGGGCGTTCGGCTTTCGCCGTACGGCCGCTGGCGCCGCTCGCACCGCGAAGGAAAACGCGGGACTTACCCGCTACAACATTGGCGCCACGGCTGCGGGCAACTGGGGTTGGGCCACGCTACCCGGTGACGATTTTGCCCGTTGGAACATAGACCTCACTGGTGCCGACGCTACTGCCGATTATCGTAATGCCCCCAACACGTTTGGCTGGGTGGTGGAGATTGATCCGTTCGCCCCAACCTCAGAGCCGCGCAAGCGCACCGCATTGGGACGCTTTTTCCACGAGGGTGCGTGGCCGAGCCGTCCCATTCCGGGCAGCCGCCTCGCCTGGTATATGGGTTGCGATGCGCGAGGCGAATACATCTACAAATTTGTCAGCGACGCGGCCTGGAACGTCGCCGACCTGAACGGCGGTCTGGCCGCTGGCGACAAATATCTTAACGCGGGCAAACTCTACGTTGCACGCTTTAACGACAATGGCACAGGCACTTGGCTGGAACTCAGCTTGGGTTCAAACAACATCACAGCGGCCAATCCGAGCTACGCGTTTGCCGATCAAGCCGACGTGCTGATACACGCACGTCTTGCCGCCGACGCTGCCGGCGCCACCAAAATGGACCGGCCCGAGTGGGGTGCCGTGGATCCGGTCAACGGTCAGGTCTACATGACGCTTACCAACAGCAACGCGGCCAACCGGCTGGTCACGGGCACACCGACGGGCCGTGCCGCGCTGACTGACGCGGCCAACCCCCGTGTCTACAACGATCCGCGCACCGACAACAGCGCGCAACGCGGAAATCCAAACGGCCATATTATTCGCTGGCGCGAAGCCGGGGACGACCCTGCAGCCACCACGTTCACCTGGGATATTTTCCTGTTTGGCTCGCGCGCTGGCCGCGATCCCAACAACATCAATATTTCCGGGCTCGACGCCAGCAACGATTTTTCCAGCCCGGACGGTCTATGGTTCAGTTCCACCACGGGCATTTTGTGGATCCAGACAGACGACAATGCCTACACCGATGTCACCAACTGCATGCGGCTCGCGGCGCTTCCGGGCACGGTTGGCGATGGCAGTGTGAAATCCATCACCGGCACCGATGCCACCAACGCCACGCGCACAGTGACCTCTCCGACTGGTGCTGCACCGGGCGCGGCGAGACTGCGGCGCTTTCTGGTCGGCCCCAAGGATTGCGAAGTGACCGGTATCACAGAATCCCACGACGGCAGAGCCTTGTTCGTCAACATCCAGCACCCGGGCGAAGAAACATTTGACCCGGCGCGGCTGTTTGATGTCAACGTCGCCTATCGCAACAACGCGACAGCGACAGGCCCCACCGCAATTCTCGCCGACCCGACGCGCTACACCAGCCATTGGCCGGACGGCGGCAATGCCCGTCCACGCGCCGCAACCATCGTCATCACCAAAAACGACGGCGGCTTAGTCGGAATGTAGGACGGGTAGTTCCCGGCAGCGCCCATGGCTGCCTTTGGGTGCGTGCAATCCTTCACCACTCGTGCGGTTGACCGTTTTGCGGACGGGCGCTACAGTGCCCGCTGCAATTCGTGATTACAAAACGGCTTCCAGAATACACCGCGAATCGAGGAGACCTGCATGCCCACGCCGGACCTATCGTGCCCATCCTTCCCGTTTTCAATGCGCGTACACGCGCTTGCCGGCGGCGTGGTGCTCGCACTGTCGTCCCTGAATGCATTTGCCCAAGCCGAGGCTTACCCAGCCCGGGCGGTGCGCATGATCGTCGGTTTCACTCCCGGCAGCGCGACTGATGTGGTGGCGCGCATGTTCGCGCAGAAATTTACCGAGGCATGGGGTACCACGGTTGCCATCGACAACGTTCCCGGCGTCGGCGGCGCGGTGGGTGTGCAACGGCTGTCGAAAGCCGCGCCCGATGGCTATACGCTGAATTTCTCCGGTAATGGCGCGCTAACCATTTTGCCGACCCTGCAAAGCAAGCCGCTCTACGACGTGCACAAAGATATCGTCCCCATCGGCATGGTGCTCACCATGCCAAGCATACTGGCAGTCAACAATGACATCCCCGTCAAGACTGTGCAGGAGTTCATTACCTACGCCAGGAATCCTTCGCGCAAGTTGTCCTTCGCCTCGCCCGGAGCCGGTACGCCGCAGCATATCGCGGGCGAGTTGTTGAAAGGGCTAGCGGAACTGGACATGGCACATGTGCCCTACAAGGGCGCCGTGCTAACCGATGTCATCGGCGGCCGCATCGCGATGACCATTCAAAACACCGGCGCGATTTTGCCCATGGTACGCGATGGCCGTTTGCGTGGGCTGGCGGTGACGTCGCTCAAGCGCTCGCCAAACATTCCCGATTTGCCGTCGATCGCGGAGTCTGGCTTTCCCGGCTTTGAAGCCGTGTCATGGTTCGCGTTGCTCGCACCCACTGGCACGCCCGCGCCGATTATGAGCAAGGTATATCAGGAGTCACAACGGGTCATTGCCGACGCGGACATGCGCGCGCGATTTACCCAACTCGGTCTGGACATCAGCGGCAAGGCCGGAGATGAGGTCGTCAGCATTATCCGCACTGACATCGAGAAATGGGCGAAAGTCATCAAGAATGCCGGCATCAGCATGACCGATTAAGGACATCTGCCGCAGTTCAACCCTGCTCAGGACAAACGCAAATCAATCGAGCTGCAGAGATTGCCAGCACGAATGCATTGGGACTGTCAATAATATTAAATAAAATCAATGACTTACAATACCCGTTTTATTGGTCTCTAGGTAGCCCCGGCAACCACGGCAACATCAGCGCAATTGACCCTTGGACAAGGCCGGGATACATTGAAGCTTGAGCCGGGCGTTCATGCTCAGTGAACTCACGCGCCC
>SYEN01000105.1 GCA_005800795.1 Burkholderiales bacterium
CGTCGGTGCGACCCAAAAAACCAAGCACCTGACCACCAAAACCGTGCTCAGGGTAAGCACGCACATCTTCAATGATGTAATCCAAGGCGTCTTGGTTGAGAGCTATAATTAAATCTAATTGTTCGTCGTTGACATTGCGAGCCACCGGCTCATACGGATCGTCAGTCTTACTCAGGCGTGTAATCAGCGCAGCTACCGGATTGTCAGCAAGTCTGGCGTAAGGTGTGAGGCAGGCGGCACAATTCGCAAATAGTCTGCCCCCTCTTCCACTGTGGCGCCGAGCTTGCGCAGTTCGGTGGCCATGGCCGCAATGCGGTCGGTTTCCTTAACCCGCCAGCTTGCGATATTGCGCAGCGTCGTCGTGCCATCAGCGAACAGCGCCAGCACTGCCAGCGTCATCGCCGCGTCGGGTATCAGATTGCAGTCAGCATCCAGCGCTTTCAACCGTCCGCGCGGCGCGGTGACGGCGATGTCGTTTTCACCCATCCTCACCTGCGCGCCCATGCGTTCGAGAAATTCGGTGAACCGCACGTCGCCCTGAACGCTGTTACGGCCCACGCCGGTGACCCGCACCGGGCCACCATTGGCATGCATGGCTCCGCTGATAGCCCCAGCCGCCAGGAAATACGACGCTGACGACGCATCGCCCTCGACGTAAATCTCACCGGGACTTTGATAGCGCGCTGCGGCAGGAATCGTAAACGATGCCCAGCCGTCGCGTTCCACATTTACACCGAATTGCTTGAGCGTATTCAGCGTAATCTCGATATACGGCTTGGAAATCAGTTCGCCCGTCACACGCACCACCGTGCGCTGTCCCAGCAACGGCAACGCCAACAAGAGGCCGGTCAGAAACTGGCTCGACACGTTACCGCGTATGCTGACCTCGCATGTGTCATTCAACTGCGCGGGCTGTATGTGCAACGGGGGATAACCCGGCTTGCCTGAGTAATCAATGCGCGCGCCCAACTGACGCAACGCATCCACCAGATCGCCTATCGGCCGCTCGTGCATGAGCGGCACACCCGACAAGTGGTACTCACCACCGCACAGTGCGAGCACCGCCGTCAGGGGACGAAACGCCGTGCCGGCGTTGCCCAAAAACAAGTCGGCCCTTTTTACCGGGAACAAGCCGCCCGCGCCGCAGACTTTCAAGGTCCGCGGCGCAATAGGTTCCACCGACACCCCCAGCGCACGCAAGGCTTCGCGCATGCGCTGCGTATCGTCCGATTCCAGCACGTCGCGGATCAGCGTCTCGCCATGCGCCAAACCGGCCAGCAACAGCGTGCGGTTGGAAATGCTCTTCGAGCCAGGCAACGTTATTGTGCCGCGCGCGGCCTTGACCGGCGCAAGATCAAGGAATGCCATCTTGGCCTGCCCGCTCACCCGCTCATCCACGCCGGGCCTTCACCAGCCAGCGCTCGCGCACGTGGCGCGCATGCTCAAACACTGCCTGCATCGCGTCTCCATCACCCGCTTTGAGACGTGAACGTAAGTATTTGATTTCATTAATAAATTTATCCACATCTGCAAGCAGCGCTACGCGGTTTGCAAGAAAAATATCGCGCCACATTTCAGGCGAGCTGCCGGAAATGCGCACCGTATCGCGCAGTCCACCCGCCGAGAAACCGAGAATGCGCTTGGCGTCTTTTCGTTTGGCCAGCGTGTTCATTAACGTAAACGCAGCCACGTGCGGCAGATGGCTTACCGCCGCCAGGATTTCGTCGTGCTCCCGCGCCTGCAAACGCACGACGTTGGCGCCGCACGCCTGCCACGCGGCACGCACAGCACTCACCGCACGCGCCGAGGTTTCCTTTTGCGGCACCACGATCACTTTGCGCCCACGATACAGCTCGGCAAACGCTGCGGCGGCGCCGCTGTTTTCGGTACCCGCCATCGGATGCGCCGGTACGAAATTCTTGAAGTGCGTGTCCAGATGTTTGCGCGCACAAGCAATCACATCCTGCTTGGTGCTGCCGCCATCGGTGACAATGGTTTTCTTGCCCAGATGCGGCGCGATCAGTTTCATCACGTCGGGCATCTGCCCCACCGGCGTGCCGATCAGCACCATGTCGGCATCGCGCACAGCCTCGCGCGCGTCGAGCGAAATTTCGTCGATCACGCCGAGCTTGAGCGCGGTGTTCAAGTTCTTGCGCGTGCGTCCCACACCGATCACATGATTGACGGCCTTGGCTTTTTTCAGCGCCAGCGCAAATGATCCACCAATCAGTCCGACGCCGATGATGACCAGCTTGCCAATAGGATTAGAAGCGGGCTTCGCAGCAGATTTCATGCGCCGAGCGCCGCTTTGAGACTGGCCAGAAAACGCGCGTTCTCGGTTTCCAGCCCAACTGTCACACGCAGCCAATCCGGCAAGCCATAACCCGCGATGGGCCGCACGATCACGCCGGCCTTTAGCAGCGCGAGATTCACTGCCTTCGCGTCACCCACCTTGAACGTCACAAAGTTGCCGTGCGACGACATGATCGCCAGCCCCAGGGCTTTCAAACCCGCCGTCAATTGCTCGACACCCGCAAGATTTAACTCGTAGCTCTTGCGCACGAATTCATGATCGTCCAGCGCCGCTGCCGCTGCCACCAGCGACAGACTGTTGACGTTGACCGGCTGGCGCACGCGAGTGAGCAAATCGGCCACATGGGCGCTACCCACGGCGTAACACACGCGCAAACCGGCCAACCCATACACTTTAGAAAAAGTCCTTGTAATCAATAAGTTAGGGTATTTCTTCAACCACGACAAGCTGTCCGCCCGATGTTCCGAGCGCAGGTATTCGTTATACGCTTCGTCCAGCACGATCAACACATGCGCAGGCAACGCAGCAATAAAACGTTCCATCTCGACAGCAGGCGCCAGCGTGCCAGTAGGGTTGTTCGGGTTCGCAACGAACACCACGCGCGTATCGGCACGCACGGCGCGCGCCATCGCATCGAGATCATGGCCAAAATTTTTCGCCGGTACTGCGATGCCCTTGCAGCCCATCGCCTGCACCACCAGCGGATACACCGCGAAGGCGTGCTGCGCGTAGACGGCGGAATTTTCCGGCGCGAGAAACGCGCGCGCAGCCAGTTCCAGCACGTCGTTCGAGCCGTTGCCCAGCACCAGCTGATCCATGCCGACACTGAGATGCCGGGACAACGCCTGCTTTAATTCAAAGCCGTTGCCGTCGGGATACAACGCCAGGCCATTGAGCACCGCACGTATCGCCGCCTGGGCTTTGGGACTGACACCGAGCGGGTTTTCATTCGAAGCGAGCTTGATGATGCTGGATTCTTGCAGCCCAAACTCGCGCGCGAGTTCGGCGATCGGCTTGCCGGGTTGGTACGGCGCTATCGAACGGATGTAGGAGGGGGCTAGGTCTTGGATGGGCATGCTACTCGTGAAACTTGAAATGTGGATGGTGAAACGTGGAGGGTTATTTGCGAATGCTGAGTCATGAAACGTCAGTACGATGCCACGTTTTACTTTTCACGATTCACGTTTTGTGTTTCACAGAGAAATCGGATACGACCCCAAATGCTTCACAAATGACGCCTTGCGCTTGATGACCGCCAGCGCACGTGCCACTTTGGCGTCCTGCGCGTGGCCTTCGATGTCGATGTAAAACACGTATTCCCACAAACCGGTTCGCGCGGGGCGCGACTCCAGCCTCGTCATGGAAACCCCGTTGTTCGCCAGCGGCGCAAGCAGATCGTGAATTGCGCCGGGAACATTGCGCGTGGATAAAATCAAAGAAGTTTTGTCGTGACCGGAAGGCGCGACTTCTTCGCGCGACAGCACCAGAAACCGCGTGGTATTGCGTGCCTCGTCCTGAATATTGCGTGCGAGCAGATTGAGCTTATAGAGTTCCGCAGCAGTTTTGCTGGCAATGGCGCCGGTTTTCGTATCGCGCGAGGCAAGCAACGCGGCCTCGGCATTGCTCACCACCGCAATGCGTTCTGCATTGGGCAGATTGCGCGTCAACCAGTGCTGGCATTGCGCGAGGCTTTGTGTGTGCGAGTAAACCTTTTTGATCGCCGCGCGGTTTTTCGCCTTGCTCATCAGATTCTGCCGCACCGGCAGCATGATTTCGCCGCACACCCGGGCGGGCGTGGTGAGCAACAAATCGAGCGTGCGGCCGATGGCGCCTTCGGTGGAGTTTTCCACCGGCACGACGGCGTATTCGGCATCGCCGGCCTCGGCGCGACGGAACACCTCGTCGATCGAGGCAAGCGGGATCGCCTCGA
>SYEN01000106.1 GCA_005800795.1 Burkholderiales bacterium
ACTTTTAAAGTCAACTCAAGTCCGACAGGCTGCTAGAGCAACGCGCCGCGCGCGGCAATGGGCCACAGCGCCTCGACCACGCCCTTGCGCACGCACACATAGTGATCGTAAAGATTTACCGTCGGATCGCAGTGGCCTGGCACCAGCTTCAGTTTATGGCCCAGGGGAAGTGCGATGCCTGACGCCAGTTTCAGCACGCCATGTTCGTCGGAGGCCTTGATGTATTCCACGCCCGGCGTATCAAACACGCGCGGCATGCCCGAATCCACACTCGATGCCTTCAAACCGGCATCGACAATCGCACGGTCGGCTGCCGGGCAGCTCATCACACTTGTCCATACGAAAAGGCTGTGCTCAAAGCGCGGGATGCCGCTTTCCGTCCAGTCGTTCTTTGCGTAATCGGCATCCATGAAAATATACGACCCGGCTTGCAGTTCATGATAGATGGTACTGGCGGCCTCAAACATATAGCTGCCGGTGCCCGCGCCCGTGACACGCTCGCAGGGACTGCCCGCCTGTGCCAGCAACGCGGTGGTGCGCTTGACCATGGAGCAAGCGGCTTTGATGGCCGCGCGGCGTTCCTCAGTCTTGCGCAAATGCTGCGCGCCGCCCTGGTACGCCTGCAGGCCGGCAAATCTCAGGTGCTTGCTTTCGTGAATCTGCTTCGCCAGCCGGAACGCCGGTTCACCCGGCTCGACGCCGCAGCGATTGGCGCCGACGTTTACTTCCACCAGCACGTTGAGTGTGACACCTGCGGCTTGCGCGGCGGCACCAAGCGCAGTGACGTTTTCACTGTTGTCCGCACATACCGCGATGTTCGCGCGCTTGGCCAACGCCGTGAGCCGCTTTAACTTTGCGGCACCCACCACTTCATTGGCGATCAATACGTCACCCACACCGCCATCAACCATGGCTTCAGCCTCGCTGACTTTCTGGCAGCACACGCCCACCGCGCCCAGCGCCATCTGCCGCTTGCCGATCTCAGGGCACTTATGGCTCTTGGCGTGGGGCCGCAGCTTGACGTTGCGGCCGGCGAGCGATTCGTTGAGCAGCCGCATATTGCGCTCGAACGCATCCAGATCGAGTATCAACGCAGGGGTGTCGACGTCAGCCAGCGGCTGGCCGATTTGGGCGGGCGTGTAATAGGACATGGGGGAGTGTGCAGGATTAGACGGGAACCGTAGCTTAGTGACCGCCCCTATTGGCGTCAACAAAGGGTGTCACGCGGCCCACTGCCGTGACAGCCACGCCATTCGGCGCTAGGATGCCGTTTCAGACACGGCACAGTGTCGCTGGAGGCATGATGCGGTGGATTTGCCGGATGCGGGCTTTGGTATGCGCCACGGGAATGGCGGGCGCCTTGTTATGCACCGGCGTTCCGGTGACACTTGCCGCGCCCGCGCAAACTGCGCCCGTCCGCGCATGGAAGCCCGCACGCAATGTCGAAGTCATCGTGCAGTCGGCCGCTGGCGGTTCGTCCGACCGCAGCGCGCGCGTGACGCAAAAAATTCTGGCGTCGCTGCCGGGCTTTCCCAGTGTCAGCGTCAACAACCGGCCGGGCGTGGGCGGTCTGCTGTCGCTGCATTATCTGAACCAGCACGCGGGTGATGCGCACTACATCGCCACACTATCAACTACTGCGATCACCAACAACCTGCTGGGCCTGAGTCCGCTAACTTACCGCCACTTCACGCCACTGACGATTTTGCTGCGCGAGTATCCGGTGTTTGTCACGCGGCCCGATTCGCCGATACGCGATGCGCGTGATCTGGCTGAACGGCTGCGCAAAGATCCGTCTGCAGTGAGTTTTGCCTACGCCACCGCGCGCGGCAATCACAACCACGTGGTTATCGGCATGATGATCAAGGCGGCAGGCGGTGATCCGCGACGCGCCAAGGCGATTGTCTACAACGCTGGCGGCGAAGCCACCACCGCCGTGCTGGGTGGGCATGTCGATGTTGGCGTGGTCGCGCCCGCCAACGTGATGCCTCTGCTGTCTGCCGGCAAAATTCGCGTGCTGGGCGTGGCCGCGCCGCAGCGGCAGGGCGGTGCGTTTGCCACCGTGCCCACGCTGCGCGAGCAGGGCGTAAACGCGATGTTTTTCAGTTGGCGCGGCTTCATGGGGCCCAAGGGATTGACGCCCGCGCAACTGGCGTTCTGGGATCGCAGCTTCGCACAACTGGTGAAAGCGCCCGAATGGAAACAGGATGTCGAGCGCAATGCCTGGTCGGAAGTGTTCATGAACAGCGCGCAAACCGTAAAACACCTTGAACATGAAACCGATACGCTGCAAAAATTATTGCTCGAACTGGGCGTGACGGCGCGTGGCACGGCGACATAGCCATAGGGGATAAAAATATGAATAAAAACAAATACTTACAATGCATCATGAATTGGGTCTGTTGGGTACTGGCGCTGACATTCACGTGCGCGGCGCACGCCCAAACCTGGAAGCCCGCCAAAACGGTGGAGCTGGTCGTCGGCTCCGCGCCTGCTGGCGCGCCTGACGTGATGGCGCGCGTAGTGCAAAACATTTTTCAGAACAATGGGCTGGTGCCAAGCTCGGCGGTCATCAACAAGCCCGGCGCGGCCAACACCATCGGCTGGGCCTATCTGAATCAACACACGGGCGACGCGCATTACATCGCGACGATTTCGCCGACGCTGCTGGGCAACAAAATCATGGGCACCTCGCCGCTCACCTACACGCACTTCACGCCACTGAATATTCTGGCGCGTGAGTTCGTGGTGCTCACGGTGAAAGCCGATTCGCCGATCAAAACGCTCGCCGATCTCACCGCGCGCATGAAAAAAGATCCGCAGTCCCTGAGTTGGGCGTTCGCCACCGCCCGCGGCAATCACAATCATATCGTGATGAGCCTTTATCTCAAATCCATCGGCGTTGATCCGGCAAAGGTAAAAACCGTGGTGTATCCCGGCGGCGGGCCGGCGCTGACGGCCATGCTTGGCGGGCATGTCGATGTGTATGTCGCCAGCCCGCGCAGTATGTTTCCGCTGCAAAAAGAGGGCCGCGCGCGCATTCTGGGCATCTCGGCTGGTGAGCGTCAGACCGGCGCGCTGGCGGAAATTCCCACGCTCAAAGAGCAGGGCAGCGACGCGGTGTTTTACACTTGGCGCGGCTTCATGGGGCCGAAAGGCATGAAAGTGTCCGAAATCGCCTATTGGGACGCCACGTTTGAAAAGCTCGCCAAATCCGCCGAATGGAAAAAAGATACCGAGCGGCAATTCTGGAACCCGACGTATCTGCTGAGCGCCGCATTCACCAAACAACTGGACGCCGAATACGAACAAACGCGCGTCATACTCGCCGACCTCGGCCTGGCCAAATGAGCATACACCCATGAGCGAACTTCACTACCTGACGCTGGCGCAAACCGCAGAACTGATCCGCACCAAAAAGCTCTCGCCAGTCGAGCTAACTGATGCTTTGCTCGAACGCATCGAAACCTTTAACCCGCAACTGTCGGCCTTCATCACCATCACCGGTGACCTGGCGCGCGCGCAGGCGAAACAGGCCGGGCAGGAAATCGCACAGGGCAAATACCGCGGCCCGCTGCACGGCGTGCCGTTTGCGCTGAAGGATATTTACAACACAGCGGGCATCCTAACCTCTGGCGGTTCGAAGGTTTGCATCGATAACGTGCCCACAACCAACGCCACTACCACGCAAAAGCTGCTCGATGCAGGCGCAGTGCTGCTCGGCAAACTGCAAACCCACGAGTTCGCCCACGGCGGGCCGTCGTTCGATTTGCCGTGGCCGCCCGCGCGCAACCCGTGGAATCTGGCGCACTTCACTGGAGGGTCATCAAGCGGTTCTGGCGCCGCGCTGGCGGCGGGGCTCACGCCTGCAGCGCTCGGCTCCGACACCGGCGGCTCGATACGCGGCCCGTCGTCGCACTGCGGCACCACCGGCCTGATGCCGACTTATGGGTTGATCAGCCGCGCGGGCGTAATCCCAAATTCGTTTACCTTCGACCACTGCGGCCCGATGGCACGCACGGCGGAAGATTGCGCGATGCTGCTGCAAGTGCTGGCGGGCTTTGATCCGAAAGACGCGGGCAGCACCGAGCAGCCCATTCCCGATTACCGTGCGGCGCTGAAAAATTTTTCGGCCAAGGGCCTCAAGATCGGCGTGCTGCGCCACTACTGGGAAGAAGACCTGCCTGCGCACGACGACCTGCGCGCGGCGATGGAAGAATCAATCAAAGTCTTCAAGCAACTCGGCGCGACGCTGGAAGACTGCCGCGCACGCCCCATGATGGATGGCCTCGACATCAAGGTCGTCATCGGCGAATGCGAAATCTATTCGATCAATCAACACGATCTGCAAGCCCGCCCCGGCGATTTTGGCCGCGATTTTCTGGGCCGCGCGCTGCCGGCGTGCCTGTTTCAGGCCAGCGACTACGTGCAGGCGCTGCGCGAACATCGGCGTTACATGGCTGACATGCAACCGCTGCTGAAAAAATACGACATTCTGCTCACGGTCGGCTTTGGCCCCGCGCCGCGTTTCGAGGATTACCGTGTCACCAACTTCTGGCGCAAATCGAATGCATTCACGCCGTCAAACACCGCACGCACACCGTCGCTGGTGCTGGGCGGCGGGTTGTCGAAGAACGGCTTGCCGCTGGGCCTGCAACTCATCACACGCCCGTTCAACGATGCACAAGTGCTGGCCGTGGGCCACGCGTATCAGCAGGCCACCGATTGGCACCGGCGCCGTCCGCCGCTGGACCCGTCGGTGAAAGCGCCGGTGGTCGATACGTCGATATTCGAGCCCAAACCGGATGTGGACGCCGCCA
>SYEN01000107.1 GCA_005800795.1 Burkholderiales bacterium
CGAGATCGAAGAAGCCGTGCAATCGCATGCCAACATTGCCGAGGTGGCGGTGGTTGGCGTGGCTGATCCCATCAAAGGACAGATGCCGATGGCGTTTGCCGTGGTAAAAGACGGCGGAAAAATCGCCACGCCCGAACTCAGGGCCGTACAGGAAAAAGAAGTGATGGCTGCGGTAGATAAGCAACTCGGCGCGATTGGCCGGCCGTCGCGCGTACATTTCGTGACTTTGCTGCCGAAAACGCGGTCGGGTAAGCTGCTGCGCCGCTCGATACAGGCGCTAGCCGAAGGGCGCGATCCCGGTGACCTCACTACCATTGAGGATCCGGCGGCGCTGGAGCAGATCAAGTCGGCGTTACACGCGTCTGACTAGTGTGCTGTAGTCGGTGCCGAGGCAAGCTGATGTGAACGCGGTGCAGGCTGTATAGCGATGTTGTAGCGGGTTTGTAATTTCTGGCCAATTTTCTGGCATCCCCCCCTCGCAGGCATCTACACTAACGGAATACGGTAAGCCGGCGTTTGTGCGGGCCTTACCGTATCACGTTGACTATTTTCCCTGGAGGAGCCTGCCCTGCCTGTCTGGATGAATTCCCAAGCGTTAACCGCCTATGCGCTCAATGCCGGCACTAAAGTGCTGGGCGCCATTTTGCTGTGGATCATCGGCGGTATCGTAATCAACTTCATTATCAAGTTGTCCACGGCGAGCATGACCTCGCACAAGGTTGATCCGACGCTCATCAAGTACGCGGAATCGTCGATACGTGTGCTGCTGCGTATCGTGCTGGTGATCGCGATTCTGTCTGTGGTGGGTATCGAAACCACCAGTTTTGCCGCGTTGCTGGCTGCCGCGGGTCTTGCCATCGGCGCCGCGTGGTCGGGCTTGCTGTCAAACTTCGCGGCGGGTGCGTTTCTCGTGGTGCTGCGGCCGTTCAAGGTGGGCGACATGATTACCGCAGGTGGCATCACCGGCGATGTCGAGGAAGTCGGCTTGTTCGTCACCGCCTTGAGGACGGTGGATAATCTGCGTGTGTATGTGGGTAACAGCAAAATTTTATCCGACAACATTGTCAACTACACTCACAACCCGTACCGACGGGTCGACCTGAAGTGCCAGCTCGCCCACACTGTCGATCCACGCGAGGCAATGGCCAAACTCAAGGCGCGGTTGCCGCAGATTTCCAATGTGGTGCCTTCCCCCGCACCCGATGTGGAAATTCTGGAATTCAACGCAGCGGGCACCCTGCTGGGCGTGCGTCCGTATTGCCACAATAATAACTACTGGCAGGTGTTTTTCGATGCCAACAAAGCGATACAGGAAGTCGGCGCCAGCAACGTGTGGCCGGTGCCTGCGCCGCATCAGGTGATGCATCAGAAGCAGGCTTGATGTAAGCCGGGCGTACACGACAAAAAGCCCGGTCCACGAAAGTGAGCCGGGCTTATTGTAAGTGCCTAGACTAGCCCTTCAGCTTCACCGGCTTGCCTGTTTCAATGGACGTGGTGATGGCTTCGAAAGCGCCGATGGTGTTGACGATTTCATCCGGCGTGATGGGGTAGGGTGCCTTGCCGCTGACGGCGTCGGCGAAATGTTCGATTTCCACCAGTAAGGAATCCACCTTTGGAAATTCTTTGTGCTCGGTCTTGCCGCCGCTAAGTCGCGTGACGACCTCGGTCTCCCCCAGTGCTTCTGCTGAACCTTTGTCTCCAAATACATGCACGCGCCAGTAAATCGGTGAAGGACGCACTGCACCGAGGAATCCACTAACGCCGTTGGCGAATTTGAACAGCACGGAAATCGTGTCGAGCGGATCATGTCCGGCGCGGGTTGAGACAAATTGCGCGCTGACTTCTGCAGTGGGGCCGGCCAGTTGGGTGAAGGCATCCAGGATATGAATGCCCGTACCGGTCATGCCCGCGCCCGGCGTTTCACTTGGCAGATCACGCCATGGGGCGAAAAAATTGCTGGAGTTTTCGTTGCTGTAATGGCCTTCGATGTGCAATACACGGCCCAGAACACCGCTGGCGACCACGCGGCGCAATTCCACCATGGATGGCCAGAAGCGTTTGTTTTGACCCACGCCCACGGGGACACCGGCTTTCTTGCAGGCATCGATCATTGCCAGCGCGTCGGCATACTCGAGAGCAAAGGGTTTTTCGCAGAACACCGGTTTGCCGGCAGCGGCAACTTGTTCCACCAGCTTGCGATGTGTGGAATGCGGTGTGGCCAGCCATACCACTTGCACTTGCGGATCCGTCAGCGCGGCGTCGAGCGTAGTCGACAGCACAAAGCCTTTTTCCCTGGCGTAATCGCGCACCGTGTCCGGCTCGAAACTCACGCCGTGCACAAAGCGGATTTTTTTGCTTTTGCCTTGCACCGCGTTGACGATGGTTTTGCCCCACCATCCAAGGCCGACGATGGCTGCATTAATCATGGTTGCTGTGCTGCATGGTATTTAAAAAATATCAATAAAAACAAATACTTACGATAACCTCACGCCAAATCACGCGGCAGCAACAATTTTCTGCTGCTGTTGCCCCAGACCCTGAATGCCGAGGGTTACGACGTCGCCGGCCTTGAGGAATACCGGTTCCGGCTTTTTGCCCAAGCCCACGCCGGGCGGTGTGCCGGTGCAGATCACGTCGCCGGGCAACAGTGTCATGTAGTGGCTGCAATACGAAATCAACTTGCGCACGCCAAAAA
>SYEN01000108.1 GCA_005800795.1 Burkholderiales bacterium
CTGGACGCCACCGTGCAAGTGCAAATCCTGCTGTTGCTGCGTGAACTGCAACGCGAACTGGGGCTGGCGATGATTTTTGTCACGCACGATATCAGCGTGGCGGTGGAGGTCGCCGATCGCGTGGCCGTGATGTACGCCGGGCGTATCGTTGAACTGGGTGCGGTGCGCGATGTGGTGCGCCGCCCGCGTCATCCGTACACCATTGGCCTGTTGTCCACGCGCGCTCATGGTGGCCGTCTCGCCGGCGCGCGCTTGCCCGCCATCCCGGGCAGTCCGCCTGACCTCGCCAATTTACCGCCGGGCTGCCCGTATGCGCCCCGTTGTGCGCACGCGGCGGATGTTTGCCGCGCGGCCACGCCGCCCGCGGTGGCGGTGGGCGATGGCCACTTGGTGCGTTGCGCGCGCACCGATGCGACAGCGCCGCTTTAACGCGCGACACTCACCGGCGAGAAATTCTGAAACCAGTTTTGCGCTTGCACAAAACCCTTGACCTTGGATGACATGGCGCGCGGGCCGACATCGTGCGCGACGAACAGGAACAAAGCCTCGTTGACGAATTTTTCGTGCGCGCGCTGCAAGGCCTTGAGCTGGCTTTCGGGGTCGAAGTTATTGCGCGCCACCTTGAACAGCGCGTCCATTTCGACGTCGCTGTAGTAGCCCCAGTTGGTGCCGCGTGGCGCGACCAGACTGGAATCGACATGCCGGATCAGCGCGGTAAACGGGTCCTGGCTGAAGTAGGAGGAGTTGGTGGATGACGCGCCGCGCGTGGTCGGATCCTTGGCGCCCGCGCGCCAGTTGGCGAGCAGGGAATTCCATTCCACCACCTCGAACTCGACCTTGATGCCTACCTCCGCCAGATTCTGCTGAATCAGCTCGTTCATGATCAGCGGCTGCATTTGCCCCGAACCCGCAGTCGAGATGATGGCCTTCAGCGTGAGTGGTTTCTCTTTGGTGTAACCCACTTCCTTCATCAAGCGCCGTGATTCGTCGCGGTCAAGGCGCACGTTGAAGGTGGGCTTGCCAAACATCGGGTTGTTGGACGGCACCATGCCGCGCGCCTCGACCATCAGACCGCCGAGCACCTTCTTCATGCCAGCACGGTCTATTGCCAGATTGGCGGCTTTGCGCACCCGCACATCGTTCCAAGGTGAACCCTCGACGCGGCTGAAGTGCCAGGGCCAGATATGCGGATAGACGTTGCTGGTGATCGTGAATCCGGCCTGCTTCAGGCTGGCGATGGCATCAGGCGGCGGCGCTTCTATCCAGTCCACCTGCCCGGCGCGTAGCGCAGCGACCCGCACCAGCGCATCCGGCATCGGCAACAGCACCATGCGCTCGGCCTTGGGGATGCGCGCCTTGTCCCAGTAATCGCGGTTCGGCACCAGTTCGGCGCGTTCACGCGGCGCATAACGCTCCAGCTTCCACGGCCCGGTACCGGCGGGGGCCTTGGTGAAGGCGTCCCAGTTGCGGCCGGCTTTTTCCCATGCGGCTGGGCTCGACATCACGATCCATGCAATGGCAAAAGGCAGCAGGGCATCAGGCTCGCTGGTGGTGATCTCCAGTGTGTGCTCATCAAGCGCGCGATAAGCCTTCACCGTGGGTATGCGTGACCGGCCTTGCGCCGCCTGCTTGGCATCAAATTGGGGCGCGCTATTGCTCAGTATCTTGTCGAAGTTCCACACGGCGGCTTGCGCGGTGAACGCGGAGCCATCGTGAAAGCGCACGCCCTTGCGGATTTTGAACGTCCAGCGCGTTTTGTCTTTAGCGTCGACGCTCCATTCCGTGGCTAACCCCGCAGTCAGGCTGGGCGGTTTGTCCGCCGAGGACAAATCCCATAACACCAGCGAATCAAATAGCGTGTAGCCGATAAAACGCATGCCCTCGGCGCCTTGATCTGTCTGGCCGTTGGGCAGCGGCACATCGGAGGCGGTCATGGCGATACGCAATACGCCTTGCGCGTAGGGCGTGCCGCCCGTCATGAGCAGCAATGCAAATGCGGTGATAGTCAAAACGCGTGTCATTCGATACTTTTTCAAAAGAAGTCTCCTCGCTGTGTGGCAACCGCGACCGGGTGCGCTCACCTTGTTAGAGCAATTTGTGCGCCAGATGCTGCTGGTCCACCGCGTGCCACCGCCACTCTGATGTGGCGCTGTACCACAAAGGGGACGCAGCGCACCAAAAGGGAAAACATCACTACGGTCTAAATGCTAAATATCCTTTAGAAACAATAACTTGTTTGAATTAGGCGATCTGGCATCGTAATTGCGAGTGAAGAAGGCGTACGCGCACACGCCAATTGTTCCACCACACGAATTGAGGAGGTTTTGATGTCGAGCTTTAAACCTGCGGTGCTTGCCGGGATATGTCTGGCTGCGGCCGGCCCGGCCGGCATTGCCGCTGCGGCGGATTTTCCGAATCGATCCTTGCGCATGGTGGTGCCGTTTGCGCCCGGCGGCGCGTCGGATGTGGTCGCTCGCGTTATTCAGCCCGCGTACGTCGCGCGGCTGGGGCAGCAAATGGTGATCGACAATCGTTCCGGCGCCGCCGGCAACATCGGCGTCGAGGTCACGGTGCGCGCGAACGCCGACGGGTACACCTTGCTGCTGGGCAATTCCGGCACCATGGCGATCAATCCGGTGTACTTCACCAAGTTTCCGTACCGGCCCTTGAAAGACCTTGCGCCCATCACGCAACTGGTTGATGTGGCGGGGGCCGTGGTGGTACACCCGTCGATCCCGGCCAAGAGCATCAAGGAACTGGTCGCACATCTCAAGGCCAATCCCGGCAAACTGAACTATGGCGCCGCCGCGCCGAGCGGGCCCAACACGCTTGATACGTTGATGTTCATGTCAATGACAGGTACCACGGCGACGCAAATCGCGTACAAAGGCGGCGCGGGGCCGGCCGCGATCGGGCTGATGGCGAACGAAGTGCAGTTTTCCTTCAGCCAGGTGGCTTCCACCATCGGTTTCACCAAAGCGGGCCGCATGCGCATGGTGGCGGTGATCGCGCCGGAACGCAGCAAGGCGCTGCCCGATGTGCCGACCCTGCGCGAAAGCGGCTATGACATGGTGGTGGGTGCATGGCAGGGTCTGTTCGCGCCGGCTGGCACGCCCGCGCCCGTGATCAATGCGCTTTACAAGGCCTCGCTGGACGCCATGCGCAACAGCAACGTCGTAAACCGGCTGGACGAGCTGGGTGTGACTATCGTCACCAGCAGGAACACTGCGGAGTTCGCCGCGTTTGTCAAAAGCGAGACCGCGCGCTACGGCAAGGTCATCAGCGACTGGAAGATTCAAACCGAGTAAACGCGTGGGTAACGCGTGGTGCTCGATTTGGCACGCAAAACCCGTTGAACTGCGAGACTACGAATCAGCGGTTTCGGGGAGGCGCGGCGATGTCCATCGACCGTTACAATGGCTTCATATGGATCGCCACGCTACATTTTGTTCTCTTCACGCGGCTGCTGCCCCCGGAGCCTTGGTTCGCACGCAATTCCGGCGCAGATCAAACGGAAGCTTTTCATCCATCTCTGAACAGTCAACACGGGCGACGGGGCTACGCTCAACTTGTGGTCATCCGGTGCGGCACTCGCACAGAACTTCGCGCCGACTATGCCGCTGGCGCGAGTGCCGATTCCCCTACCAGTGATTTACTGAAGGCCTCGCTGAACGTCGGATGCAGTGTCAAGCGAGGATGTCTGGGCTGGAGTTCAGCGTGCTGATCACGAGGACTCGCATCAGGAAAACGGGATAAGGCGCAGCCTTTGAAAGGCGACGTAAAAAATTATCAAATAAAATCATATACCTACAATGAGTCTGAACAAACGATTAAGCGCTCCCGAACGAACAGGTGTTAGCATTATTTTTTTGTTTTTTTGTGTAATTTTTCTCAGTAAATCCATAAATTAGTCCAAACGGACTATTTACTTCCGATTGAAAGTGGCTGTA
>SYEN01000109.1 GCA_005800795.1 Burkholderiales bacterium
GAAATCCTGTCGGGCAAGCGGCAGGATAAGCACATGGCGAAACTGATCGGAGCGTTGTCCGCGCGCGGGCTGGAACTGGCGTGGGCGCAATATCTTGGCGACGACACGCCACTCATCACTGCCACGTTAAAACGCGTGTTCACGATGGAAGATATCGTGTTCAGCTTCGGCGGCATTGGCGCAACACCCGACGATCACACGCGCCAGTGTGCTGCCAACGCCGCAGGTGTAGGGCTAAAACTGCACCCGGATGCCGAAGCGGAAATCCGCGCGCGCTTCATCGACGACCCCAAGGGCGTCACGCCGCAGCGGCTGGAAATGGGCACTTATCCCGAAGGCTCGCACATTATTCCCAACCCGTTCAACCGCATCCCCGGCTTCAATTACAAGAATATTTACTTCGTGCCGGGCTTTCCGCAAATGGCGTGGCCGATGATCGACTGGGTGCTCGACACGCACTACAAACATCTGTTCGACGCCAACCGCATCGGCGAATCCGCCATCATCGTGCGCGAAGCGGGGGAAAGTCTGCTGATTGATTTGATGAAAGCGGTGCAGGGGAAATACGCGGCGGTCAAGGTGTTCAGCCTTCCGCGCGTATCGCCGGAACGGTTTATCGAACTCGGTGCGCGTGGCGATCCGGCGCAGGTGGCATCGGCAATTGCCGAGCTAAAGGCCGGCGTGACGGCGATGAATTTTCCGTGGGTGGATGCGCCGAAGTTTGGGGCAGCGCAGGCGTAGTGCCATAAAATACGCCCCAAGGCGAAACCTTGGGGCGTCTTAACTGCGAAGGGTAGAACTTACTTCTTGGTTTTCTTCGCAGCCGGGGCAGCAGCAGCACGCTTGGTGGCAGCTTCGATGTTGCTCTTGGCGGTGTCACCAAACTGCTTGGCTGCTTTCGACATCGTTTCGTAGGCGGCGTTGCCAGAAACCAGCGCCGATTTGAACGCGTTGATGCCGGCTTCGGAACCTGCCGGGGCAGTTTCCGCGAACTTGTCCAGCGCGATCACGACTTGCTTGTTGAAATCCGCGACTTGCTGTTCGATCAGCTTGCCGAATTCGGCTTGCGTTTCGGCGGCGATGTCGTAGACGTTTTTCACGTAGTCAGCGGCTTGTTCCAGCGCGGGCTGCGCGACGGTGTCCTTGCCGCTGGCAAATTCCTGAAAATCCTTGATCGAGGCCAGTGTCTTGGCGGTGTCGGCACCGCCGGCGAGCGCGGCCTTGGTCGCTTTCATCTGGATTTCAATCAGGCGTTCCGCGCCGCCAAAGGCGACGTTGGCAAAGCGGGCAGCAGCTTCGAGATTGGCTTTGTTCAGTGCGGCGAGTTGTTCCGGGGCTTGATACATTTTAAATCTCCTTTTAAAACAGATAGTTAAATAAGATCGGTAAATTTTTTATCGCAGAAATATTTTTTATTGCTGCGATGCACAATTCAAATTATAAGAGCAGAAAACACAATGTCAAGGGGTTGTACGAAATATTTTGTGCAGTGCCGCAAAGGTGGGTTTTGGCGGGCTTTTTTTGACTTCCTGATGCCTTACCATTAGCATCAAAACCGTGCTGTCTATCAAAAAAACCATAACAATCAGGGACCTGGAGCATTAGTCCTGATTTACCCCGAAATTTTCCCCTCCGCAACTTCGTCACGTCGTAACCCGGTAACTACGTCCTTCGTATCCTTGCATGTCCACCGCCACAACCCATTTGCCCGGCAGCGCCACACCCGCGTGGATACCGCCTGATTTACGTGTCGCGCCCGAGCGTGACGGCACGGCCACGGTGATGGTGGTGGGCGCGTGGAATCTGCGTTCGCTGGAGCCGATGATGGCCGGCATGGTGGCGCGTCTCGCGCAAACGCCACGTGGCGCGCATTGGGATTTAAGCGGCGTTACGCGCCTCGACCACGCAGGCGCGATGATGTTGTGGCGCGTGTGGGGCTATCAGCGCGTGGCGAATCTCACGCTACGGGCCGAACACGAAATCATTTTCACGCATCTGAAGCTGGTGTCGGCCAAACCGGTGGAGGCGGTGACGCGCGACCGGTTTGCATTTGTTGTCGCGGTGGGGGCGCAGGTGCTGTCGTTGTGGGAACACGTGGTGGGCGTGGTGCGCTTGCTCGGCGCGGTGACATTGAATTTTTTCGAAATGCTGCGCCACCCGTCACGCATTCCGTGGAAGGAAATTTCTGCCAATGTGTACCGCACCGGCACGCAGGCGCTGGGAATTACCGCGCTGGTGGGTTTTCTGGTGGGCATTGTGCTGTCGTATCTCACGGGGCAGCAACTCAAGACCTTTGGCGCGGATATTTTCATTGTGAATTTGCTGGGTGTGGCAATCATCCGCGAGCTGGGACCGGTGCTGGCGGCGATTCTTATCGCGGGGCGTTCCGGCTCGGCGATGACGGCGCAGTTGGGCGTGATGCGCGTCACCGAGGAAATTGATGCCATGGCGGTGATGGGCATACCGCACACGTTGCGGCTGGTGCTGCCGAAAATGCTGGCGCTGGCGATTGCCATGCCGCTGGTGGTGTTGTGGACAAACGCCATCGCGTTGCTCGGCGGCATGGTCGCAGCACAAATTGAGCTGGGTCTGGGCATGCGTTATTTCCTGAGCGCGCTGCCGGAAGCCGTGCCGGTCGCCAACCTGTGGCTGGGGCTGGCCAAGGGCGTGGTGTTCGGCGTGCTGATCGCACTGCTGGCGTGCCATTATGGGCTGCGCATTGAACCGAATACCGAAAGCCTCGGCGCGGGCACCACGCGCTCAGTGGTGGCAGCGATCACCACGGTGATCGTGGTGGATGCCATATTTGCAGTGATGTTCTCACACGTGGGAGTCGGCTGATGGCCGAATGCGCGACCGAGTGCGTGATCGAGCTGCGCAATCTGTGGACCGTATTCGGTCCGCAGGTGGTGCATCGCGATATCAGTCTGTGCGTGCAGCGCGGCGAAATTCTGTCGCTGGTAGGCGGTTCGGGCAGCGGCAAAAGCACCATGCTGCGGCAAATGCTCGCGCTGGAGCGTCCGACGCGCGGCGATGTGCTGGTGTTCGGGCATTCATTGATCAGCGGCGATCCGGCTGAGCTGCGGCGGCTGCGCAACCGCTGGGGCGTGTTGTTTCAGGAAGGTGCGCTGTATTCCGCGCTGTCGGTGTTTGAGAACGTGGCCACGCCGCTGCGCGAGCTGAAGGCGCTGGACGAAGGCCTGATCCGTGATCTGGTGATTTTGAAACTGGAGATGGTCGGCATCGAAGCCAAGCATGCCGAAAAAATGCCTTCGGCGCTGTCGGGCGGCATGATCAAACGCATCGGCCTCGCACGCGCGCTGGCGCTGGAACCGGAACTCCTTTTTCTCGACGAGCCGACGGCGGGCCTCGATCCCGACCGCAGCGAAAGTTTTGTCACGCTGATTGCAGAAATCCGCCGCGAGCTGGGGCTGACCGTGGTGATGGTGACGCACGATCTTGATACACTGGTGTCGCTGTCTGACCGGGTGGCGGTGCTGGCCGATCAGCAGATTGTAGCGATCGGCTCGGTGCGGCAGATCGCCGGCGCCGCACATCAGTTCATCACGAATTTTTTTCAGGGCGAGCGCGGCAAACGCGCGCTCGAGGCGATCAAGGACATGGGCGTGGGTGCGCCAGTTGCTGCCACACCCCCCACTACGCAAGGACATTAAGACATGGAAAACCGCGCACACGCGCTGGCAGCCGGATTGTTCACGCTGTTGCTCGGCATCGGCGTGCTGATTGCTGCACAATGGTTCAGCCGGGATAACTACGAAAAAGTGCAATACACGCTGGTGTCGAACCACTCGGTGTCGGGGCTTAACGTGCAGGCGGCGGTGCGGCTGCGCGGTGTGGAAGTCGGCAAGGTCGATGCCATCGAATTCGACGAGACGGACCCGCGCAATATCCTCATCAAAATCAACGTCAAGGGCGGCACGCGCATCACCCGCGGCACCACGGCGCAACTGGGCACGCAGGGTATTACCGGGCTAGCGTACATTGTGCTGGACGACGACGGCAAAAATCAAACCCTGTTGCTGCCGTCTGACGACAAGGATAAACGCATCGTCGTGCAAAAATCGTTCTTCGACGAACTCACCGGCTCAGGCAAGGATTTGATCACGCAGTTCGGCGAGGTTGCGCAGCGCGTCAACAAGCTGCTTGAAGACAAAAATCAGACGCAGCTCATCAATACCGTCGCCGAACTCGAAGGCGCCTCCAACCGCATCGGCTCGCTGGCGCAGGCGCTGGAGCCGGGCATGAAAAACGTGCCGGCGTTGACGGCGGACACGCGCAAGATGATCGCCAACGCCGACGTGGCGATACGCGATTTGGCGCCGGCCTTGAAAGAAGCCAAGACCACGCTCGCCAGCATCGACAAACTCGCGCGTGAATACGCACAGCGCGCCGATGCGCTGGATCGTGCCGCCAAGGGGGTCGAGCAGGTGGGTGCGGCGTCGCAGGGTGCGGCCGCCAGCATCTCTGGTGACATCGCACCGCGCGTCAATGTGCTGCTTGAAGAACTGGCGCGCAATTCGCGTAATCTTGACCGGCTGCTGTCGGAGTTGAATGAACAACCGGCGGGCCTGGTGTTTGGCCGCCCCAGTGGCAGACCGGGGCCAGGTGAAGCGGGATTCACTGAGCCGCAGAAACGATAACCAAAGGCGGATCGTATGAATAAGTGTAAGTATTTGTTTTTATTTATATTTTTATCATCAATGCTGGGTGCATGCGCGCTCGGCCCGGAAAAGCGCGACGCGCCCACCGTGTTCGACCTTGGCCCCCAACGTGTGCAGGCGGCTGCCAAGCCCGTCATCAACGCCACGCTGCTGATCCCGCCGGTGGCGGCCAGCCCGTGGCTCGACAACGCCAACATT
Source organism: Burkholderiales bacterium (assembly GCA_005800795.1). Lineage (GTDB taxonomy): Bacteria > Pseudomonadota > Gammaproteobacteria > Burkholderiales > SG8-41 > UBA5216. The sequence goes on from SYEN01000109.1 coordinate 4,881, forward strand.
CAATACCGGATGATGTATCAGGACGCCAGCCGCCCGGATGCCTACGCGCAAAACCGCTGGGCCATGTCGCCCGCGCTGATGCTGACCGAACGCGTGCGAGCGCGCTTTGCGGCCGCTTCACGTGGGGTGGTGACGGCGCAGGACGGCGCGCGCGCCGATTACACGCTGCGTATTGATTTGGAAGATTTCAGCCAGCAGTTTGAATCCGCGAAGGCGAGTAAAGCCACGGCGCGCTTGCGGGTTTCACTGATCGATCAGAATACGCGCGCCCTTCACGCACAGCGCACGTTCGGCGCCGAACGCCCGGCCGCGCCCAACGCGCCCGGCGCGGCACAAGCGCTGGCCGCAGCGAGCGACGCGGTGATCGAGGAGCTGGTGGCTTGGGCCGTGCAGAACATCAAGAAGTAAATGGTGGCTGAGCGCGCGTACGTGCGTGTTGAATTCGGGAACGTGACACACCAACCCCGTCGTTCCCGCGCAGGCGGGAACCCAAAACACAGTGCCATGTGAGACAGGCTTATAGATTCCTGCCTTCGCGGGAATGACAGGGTAAGGTTGGGCTGTTTTTTGGAAGTTCCAATGGCAGCACACGGAAACCCGCTTTAACCTCCCTAGGAAAAATACAAAGGAGCTACATGCCAACCATCTTCACCAAAATTATCAATCGCGAAATCCCCGCCACCATCGTCTACGAAGACGAACTGTGCATCGCGTTCCGTGATATCAACCCACAAGCGCCCACCCACGTGCAACTCATCCCCAAAAAAGAAATCCCGCGTCTGGTGGACGGCCAGCCCGAAGACGCCGTGTTACTGGGGCACCTCATGCTTACCGCTGGCAAAATTGCACAACAACTGGGCGCGGGCGACGCGTTTCGTCTGGTGGTGAACAACGGGGCAGACGCCGGGCAGAGCGTGTTTCATTTGCATCTGCATATTTTGGCGGGGCGCGGGTTTGGCTGGCCGCCGGGCTGAAACAAAACAGGGCGCAACTTTCGCCGCACCCTGTTGTTGTAACTCTCTGTTTTAATTGAGTTTTTTACAACCCCGCCTGCGTAACAAATTTACCCACCAGATAAGGCTCCAGCGCCTCGGTGCCACCCTCCGAGCCATAGCCTGAATCTTTCACGCCGCCGAAAGGCACTTCAGGCAACGCCAAACCCAAGTGGTTGATGGTGACCATGCCGGTTTCGACTTGCGCGGCGATGTTGTTGGCGGTTTTGGCGGAGCGGGTCCACGCGTACGCGGCGAGGCCGTAGGGCAAACGGTTGGCTTCGGTTACAGCGTCGTCGAATGTCTTGAACGGGTTGATGATCGCCAGAGGGCCGAAGGGTTCGGTGTTCATGGCGGCGGCGCTTTTGTCGAGTTCGGTGAATACCGTCGGATCGAAGAAGTTGCCTTTTTCGCCGATGGGATGGCCGCCGATTTGCAGTTTGCCACCGTGTTTTGCGGCGTCTTCCACGTTACTGATCATGGCGGTTTGGCGGCGCGGGTTGGCCATCGTCGCCATCTTGGTGTTCTTGTCGAAGCCATCGCCGACAGTCATACCCTTCGCGCCTTCGACAAATTTTTCGACAAACTGTTTGTAGACGCCTTCCTGCACCAGAAAGCGCGTGGGCGATACGCACACTTGCCCCGCGTTGCGGTATTTCATGAAGCTCATGGTCTTGGCGGCGATGTCGATGTCGGCGTCGTCGAAAATGATTACCGGTGCGTGGCCGCCGAGTTCCATGGTCGCGCGCTTCATGTGCTGACCGGCCATGCCCGCGAGCAGCTTGCCCACGGGGGTGGAGCCGGTGAAGGTCATTTTGCGGATCACCGGGTGCGGTATCAGATAGCTCGAGATTTCCGACGGGCTGCCGTACACCAGATTGATTACGCCTGCGGGCACACCGGCATCATGAAAAGCGCGCACCAGTTCGGCGGGCGAGGCGGGCGTTTCTTCCGGCGCTGTCAGGATGATCGAGCAGCCGGTGGACAGCGCCGCCGACAGTTTGCGCACGGCCTGATTGATGGGGAAGTTCCACGGCGTAAATGCGGCCACCGGGCCGACGGGCTCCTTCACCACCAGTTGATACACCCCCTCGGCACGCGCCGGAATCACGCGGCCATAAGCGCGGCGGCCTTCCTCGGCAAACCAGTCGATGATGTCGCCGCCGGCGAGGCATTCGAGCTTGGCTTCGACTACAGGCTTGCCTTGTTCGAGTGTCATCAACTCCGCGACGCGGTCTGCACGGCTACGGAACAGGTCGGCGGCCTTGCGCATGATTTTGCAGCGCTCGAACGCGGAAACCTTGCGCCAGACTTTAAAGCCGGCATCCGCGGCTTCGAGTGCGCGATCCAGGTCGGCTTTTTCCGCGTAGGCCACGGTGCCGATTTGTGCGTGCGTGGCGGGGTTGACCACGGGCAGTGTGCGGCCTGAAGCAGCGGGGCCCCATACGCCGTTGATGAAAAGTTGGGTGTCTTGATAGGCTGGCATGGCGATCGTCTCTGATGAAGTGGAGGGCAAAAAGAATGGTGAAGGCGAATTTTGAAGGACGCAAAGCATAACCGAACTTGCGGCCCGCTGCGTGACGCGTTTACTTTGCCGACTCCGCTGTGATGCCGGCGGCTTTGATCACCTTGCGCCAGCGCTCGGTTTCGCTGACGATAAGCTGGCGCATTGCCGCTGGTGTGCCGGGCGTGGCTTCAAGGCCCTGATCGAGCAGGCGCTGAACCACGCCGGGGTCGCCCAGCGCGCGGTTCATTTCCGTATTGAGCCGCGTGAGCGCTGTGAGCGGCGTGCCGGTGGGCGCGACTAGCCCGAACCAGGTGTTGCAATCAAAGCCGGGAAAAACGTCCGCGACCAGCGGCACATCAGGCGCCACGCGGGTGCGTTTGGTGGTGGAAGCCGCGATTACGCGCAGCCGCCCCACCTTGGTAAATGCAGAAAACTGCGGAGTGCCGGAGAACATCAATTGCACCTGGTTGGCCACCAGATCGGTAATAGCCTGTGCGCCACCCTTGTACGGCACGTGCACAAATTTCACGCCGGCCATCTGGTTCAGCATTTCAATGCCCAAATGATTGGGTGTGCCCACGCCGGGCGAAGCAAAGTTGAGTTTGCCGGGCTGGGTTTTGGCATATTCGATCAGTTCCTTGATGTTGCGCGCGGGCAGGGTGGGATTGACGACAATAAAGTACGGCACGTAAACCAGCAGCCCGATGGGCGTAAAGTCACGCAGCGGCTCGAACGGCATTTTCACCCCTAGCGCGGGGTTGACTGCCAGGCCCGATGACGTGGCGAAGGTGATGGTGTAGCCGTCGGGCCGCGCCGCCGCGCCCAGTTGCAGGCCGAGCAGCGTGCCCGCGCCGGGGCGATTGTCGATGATGACCTGATGCCCCATGGCTTCGCCCATTTTCGCGCCCACTTCGCGCGCGACAAAATCGGTGGTGCCGGCCGGCGGATAAGGCACGATCAGGCGTATCGGCTTCGTTGGAAAAGACTGCGCAAATACCGGCGCTGCCACGATGAGCGCCGTCAGCAATGTCCCTGTCTGGTGCAAGCGGATGACCTTCACAATTCAACTCCTTTGGTGGATTATTTCCCGCGCAATCCGGCGGCGGTGACCAGCGCAGAAATCATGCTCATCTGTTCACGCACGATTTTGTCGTAGGTTTCCGGCGTGCTCGGCGCGATGACGAAGCTGATCGCGTTCAACTTTTCGCGGATGTCGGGCAGGTCGAGTGTACGCGTGACTTCCCGGTTGACCTAGTTAAGAATGGAACGGGGCGTGCCCGCCGGCGCGAGCAGGCCGTGCGAGGTTTCGGATTGCCGGAACTCGGGTTGTATTTCGCCAAGCGATGGAATATCCGGCAACACCGGCGCGCGCTTGGGGCTGGTGACTGCCATCGCAACCAGTTTGCCCTCCTGGATAAAAGGTAGTGCCGAACCCATGGTCGTAACTGCGTAGTGGCTGCGCCCCGACATCAATTCAACCATCACTTCGGGGCCGCCCTTGTAGGCAACCTGCACAGCCTTGATGCCGGTCAGCAGGTTAAAGCGCGTGCCACTCAAATGGCCCGCCGTGCCGGCGCCAGTGGACGCGATGATCAATTTGCCCTGCTGCGCCTTGGCCAGTGCGATCAGGTCCTTGACGGTTTTTACACCGATGATCGGCGACGCGACCAGAATATTGGTGCTGAAGCCGATTTGCCCGATGCCTACAAAGTCGCTCACCGGCGGAAAGGTAACGGTCGGCTGCAAGGCCGGGCTGATCACGAAATTGGGCAGCACGTATAACAGCGTGTGACCATCCGGCGCAGCCCTAGCAACCAGCGAGGAAGCCAGCAGACCGCCACCACCGGTGCGGTTGTCCAGGACGATTGGCTTGCCCCAGGTATCGCTCAGTTTCTGGATTAACAGGCGGGCGATGGCGTCGGGCTGACTGCCCGGCGCGGTGGCCGTGACCAGACGTATCGGTTTCGTTGGGTAAGTGGGCCCCACACCCGCCGGCTGCGCCTGCGAAAATCCGGGCAGGGCGGAGCCCAGAGTCGAGAAAAGGGCAGTTACAAATAGTGGGCTTTTCACGACCGTTAGTCTGTGCCGATTCGCGCACGTTCGCAATACGCGCTGTCCCGGTATACTCCACTTTTACGCATCGCCAACCCCAGAGGAGACCAAGATGTCCAAGCATTTGCAAGGCAAGGCAGCAGTCGTAACCGGCGCGGGCCGCGGTATTGGCCGCGCCATCGCATTGAAACTCGCCGAAGAAGGCGCCAGTGTGATCGTGGTTGATCCGGGTGTCGGGCGCGGCGGTCAGGCGACGCAGGAAGATCCGGCGGGCGAAGTTGTCGCGGAGATTCGCAAAATGGGCGGCAAGGCCGAAGCCAATCGCGATTCGGTTTCCGATTACCTGAAGGCTGGTTCGATGATCAAGCAGTGCGTCGATACCTACGGCAAGATCGACATTATGGTGAACGTCGCGGGTAATCTGCGCGAGCGCATGATCTGGAACATGTCGGAAGACGATTTCGACTCGGTGATTTCAGTGCATCTGAAAGGCAACTGGAACACCTGCCACCACGCGGTGAAATACATGCGTGCCGCAGGGCATGGCCGCATTATCAATTTTTCGTCGGATGCATTCAAAGGCTCGGTCGGCCAGTGCAATTACAGCGCCGCCAAGGCGGGCATCATTGGCCTGACGCGCTCGATTGCGAAAGAGGCCTACAAAAACGGCATCACCGCCAACGCGATTTGCCCATCGGCCGACACGCGCATGACGCTGACGCCGGAAGTGAAGGAAAACCGCCGTCGCAAATTCGAGGCAGGCCTGATGACCAAGGAGCAGTACGATCTGACGTTGCAAAATCGCGGGCCGGAGTACATTGCACCGATGGTGGCCTTCCTTGCCACTGAAGATGCCTATTACATCAACGGCCAGGTGATCCACGTCGAGCGTGGCCGCATCAACACCGAACTCTTCGGCGAGGACTCACGCTTCCTGCAGAAGTGGAGCGACGAAGGCATGTTCACGGTGGATGAGTTGATCCAAAGTGTGCCCAATGCGTTGATGGGCGACGTAACGCCCGTGGTGCCGGTGGTGAAGCCGGTGGACGCGGTGAGCTCGACCGCGGCGAAAAAGGAAAAGACGGCGTAAGGCCAAGGCTATTCCTGCCTTTGCTACCGCTACACCCCTCCGTAACACCCTTTCCCTCCTGCGGGAGAGGGTTGGGGGGAGGGTATAAAAATACCAATAAAAACAAATAGTTACGAAACCCTCGCCAGCCACTACGCCTAATCAGAAAACCACAACCCCGCATGGTAAATCTCTCGCCCGGCAGAGTTCGTCTAACTGTTGCCGAAGCACAA
>SYEN01000110.1 GCA_005800795.1 Burkholderiales bacterium
GATAGCCATAGACCGGGCCGAGATCACCGTCCGCTTTGGCCCAGTCATTCCAGATCGAAACGCCGTTGTCCTTCAGATACCTGACATTGGTGTCGCCCTTCAAAAACCACAGCAGCTCGTGAATTATCGACTTCAGGTGCAGTTTTTTGGTGGTCAGCAGCGGAAACCCGGTGATCAGATCGAAGCGCAGTTGCGCGCCGAAAATGCTCACCGTGCCGGTGCCGGTGCGGTCGCTTTTTGGCGTACCGCGGTCGAGGACTTGCTGAAGGAGATCAAGATAGAGGCGCATGCCGCGATTTTAGAACAGAATCGGCGTGCCACGTCAGCGTACGCCGCACGTCCATCCGCACCCATAGGCTGGGGGACTGGTGCGCCGCTATAATCGAATGACTTCCCGCAGGATTCAACGCCATGCTTCCCAGTCTCGCCAAGCTCACATCATACGCCGCACCCATTTCAACCGCGGCGCTAAAGCGTGCGAAGCATTTGTTGGTGGTGCTGCCAAAAGCCGCCAAGCTGGATGCGCGCGCGCCACATGCCGCATTGCTGCAGGCAGTGCTAACGCGGCGCAAGAAAAAACTGGAGGATCTGGCGAAGTCGCCGCTGTCGGCGGACGCAGGGGGTGCGCTGGTGGCGTGGGTGATGGTCGACGCCGCGCAACCGGTGTTTGAAAAACAGACGGTGATGCGCAAAGCGCTGGCGTTGCTGCTCGGTGAACATCCACCGGAGATGGATATCGTGGTGCTGGGTGATGCTGCGGCGCGCGACGCTCAAGCGAGCCTTGCCTTGTACACCGCCTGGGTCAATGGCTGGCAAATGCCGGTTCGTAAAAAAATAAATAAAAACAATAACTTACGACTTATTCGTCTGCATGGCACCGCCGCGAAAGACGGCTACGCCAATGTGTGTGCGCAGGCCGAGGGTAATGTGTTGTGCCGCGAACTGACGGTGTTGCCGCCCAATGAATTGACCCCCGGTGCGTATCGTGAGCGCGTAAAGCAGTTGGCCAAAACGCATGGCTGGGCGCGCGAAGAATACGATTTCAAGCGCTTGCGCAAAATGGGTGCGGGCGCATTTTGCGCGGTGGCGCAAGGAAGCGACGAACGCGATGCGGCCATCGTGCATTTGCAGTATCGCCACCCTGACGCGAAAAAAACCGTGGCGCTGGTGGGCAAGGGCATTTGCTTCGACACCGGCGGACACAATCTCAAGCCCGCACGCTACATGCAGGGTATGCACGAGGACATGAACGGTTCGGCGGTGGCGCTGGGTATTTTACTGGCAGCCACGCGCGCGAAGCTCGCGGTAAACATCGATTGCTGGATGGCGCTGGCGCAAAACCACCTGAGCCCGCGCGCCTACAAGCAAAACGAAGTGGTCACCGCGTTGAACGGCACCACCATCGAGATTGTTCACACCGATGCCGAGGGGCGCATGGTGCTGTCGGATACGCTGACGCTGGCGGCCCGGGGTACATCCAACAGGCCGGAAAAGCCCGACGTCATCGTCGATTTCGCCACACTCACCGGCAGCATGCACGTGGCACTTGGCTCGCGCTACAGCGGCATCTTCGCCACCAGCGAAGCACTGGCACGGGATGCCATTGCGGCGGGCGTGGCTTCGGGTGAGCGCGTGTGTGCGTTCCCGATGGATGACGATTATGATTCGGCACTCGACAGCGACATCGCCGACGTCAAGCAATGCACGCTCGACGGCGAGGCTGATCACATTCTTGCCGCGCGCCTGTTGCAACGGTTTACCGAAAAGCGGCCATGGATCCACGTGGATTTGTCCGCGCACAGTTGCAAGGGTGGGCTGGGCGCGGTGGCGACAGATACCAATGGTTTTGGCGTGGGTTGGGGCGTAGCGTTGTTGCGCGGGCTACTCGATACGTAACAATTTCATAAGCAGTTGATTTTTATAAATAATGTATACCATCTGTGTGTTTTGCGGCACAGCCGCAGGGAACGACCCGTTATACGCCGAGGCCACTCGTGGCATGGCGCAGCTGCTGGTAAAAAGCGGCTGCCGCGTGGTCTACGGCGGCGGCAAGCTGGGCTTGATGGGCGTGATGGCGCAGGCGGTGCTGGCCGCAGGCGGGCATGTGACCGGCGTGGTGCCCGAGCGGCTGATTGATTCGGAAGTCATGCATCGTGGTCTCTCCGAACTGCACGTGGTGCCCACAATGCACGAACGCAAAAAGCTGATGACTAAACTGGCAGATGCGTTCGTAATTTTGCCCGGTGGCTATGGCACGCTTGATGAATTGTTCGAAATCCTGACGCTGCGGCAACTCAAGGTTCATCCGAAAACCTGCGGCTTGCTCAATGTGAGCGGGTTTTTTGATGGGCTGGTGTCATATCTCGATCACGCCACCGCGAGCGGATTTTTGCGGCCGGTTAATCGCGGAATGTTGGTGGTGGATGCGGATCCTGTGAGGTTGCTGGGGACGATTGGCGTGCCGGGCGTAAGCACAGTAGGCTAGAAGCAGCCATGCGTAGTCGTGCTGATCCGTATCGACAACGGCCTGGTGAATTGCACGAGGCCGGCGCATTTTTGCAGGGCACATGTACCGCAAGGCGATGCGCTTCGCCCTTTGGCAAGTTCAGGGCACGTCTATCTACGCTTTACATATTCTGGGCGGCGATTCATACGGCATCCCTGTTGCGTCGTGGAGGGTTGGGGGAGGGTAATCCAGAACGGTACCTCGCCGGATTTCCTTCAAGCCGGCGGCTGTGGGCAGGGGGCAGAGTTAGCTGGCCGAAAGAAATGTGCAGAAATGCGCGTTTCAGCTGATAAAGTGTTTGATTTTCTACCGGAAAATGGCTACCGTAGACTCTTCAAGCGCCGGGGTCATGTGACACGAGTTTCCGCGGCGCGGGGCGCAGCTCAGGCCCGAAGCCTCACCATAACAACCTACTCAGCACGGAGCCACCATGACTACTGACGCACAACTTGCGGAAGCGCAAATCTCGAAAGAAAAAATCAAGGGCGATCTGAAAACGGTTTTGACCGATATGGACGAATACCTGCGCGCCACTGCCAGCCAGACCGGTGAAAAAATCGGCGCCATCCGTGAGCGCCTGCAAGAAGGCATGCACAAGGCGAAAGATCGCCTGGCCGACACCCGCGAAGTCGTGGTCGACCGCACCAAGGAAGCCGCGCGCGCGACGGATGATTACGTGCGTGACACTCCCTGGCACGCGGTGGGTATCGCCGCGGGCGTGGGGCTGGTGATCGGCTTGCTGATTGGCCGGCGCTGATCCGCAAGATCGCAGAACCGCTGATCCGCAAAGTTTTAGTCTGGATGGACTCTTCTGCGCCGCCACCCGAATCGGGGCAGGCCGCAGGCGCTGCGGGTGATAGCGCCGGTCTGCTGCGTTCGCTGCGCACGCTTCTGGCCAATCTGATCGGTGTTGCGCGCACGCGCGGCGAGTTGTTGCAGGTTGAGTTGGCGGAAGAAAGGCTGCGCGTTGCAGGCATCGTGCTGTATGCCGTGGCGGCGGCGGTGTTCCTCGCGCTGGCCGTGATCACGCTGACGTTTTTTGTGATGCTGCTGTTTTGGGACAGCAACCGCATTCTGGCTGCAGGCCTGATTACGCTGGCGTATGCAGTCATCGGTGTCGTGTGCGCGTTCGTGGCGCTTGGTCGCGCGCGCGTGAAGTCGCGGTTGTTCAATGCCAGCCTTGCCGAGCTGGGCAAAGATCGCGCGCGGCTCTCGCAGCCTTGAGCGCCCCTGCCATGTCCACCGCTCAAGCCATTGAACTCGCATTGCGCAAGGAACGTCTTATCGGGCGCATTGAGGTGCAGCGCGATCAATTGGCGGGCTATGGCGCGTATCTGGTCAAACCTTTTGCCGCTGCCGACAAGGCCGTGGCGGGCGCGCTTTATGTCAAGCAGCGGCCCTGGATTGCGGGCGTGGCGGCGTTTGCGTTTGTGGTACTGGGCCGGCGGGGTTTGTGGCGTTGGGCCGGGCGCGGATGGACGGCTTGGCGAAGCTGGCGTGCCGTCAGCCAGTGGTTGCACAAATCGGGCTACCTGCGTTAACGGTTTTTTCTGTCATTAAAAAAATTTCAATTAAAACAGATACTTAGAGTTACCAGTGACATGGCACGGCTAGGCGAAATCGGCAAGGGCGCTGTAAAAGTGTTTAACGGCATGCAGGAGCTGACTGCGCGCGAGAAACGCCGATTGGTGTCGGAAATGAGTCAGGTACGCGGCCTCATGCCGCTATTGATGAAGCCGCGCAACAACCAAAAATGGTCGCGGGAAGACAAGGCGCTGCTGGCCGAGCACATGCGTCGGTTGTCCGCACTAAGCCCGTATCTGGTGATCCTTGTAATGCCCGGTGGATTTTTTGTGTTGCCCGCACTGGCGTGGTGGCTGGATCGCCGCCGGGGACGTGACCGTGCACCGGCGGCGGGCGCCTGAACGGCGGTGCTCTGTTAGTAAACCCGTACACAGGAGTAGCACTTAGTCATGGGACTTTGGACAACCGTGATGGTGGTGTTGCCGATAGTGGTCATCGCGGTTCTGGTGTGGAATTACCGCCGGCAGGCGGCAGCGCGCGAGGCCGCCAGCGCTGAGCGCCTAAAGGCGTTCCTCAGTGCGAGTGCCGCTGCAAAAGCCTCGTCGGGAATGGCAGAAAGCGTCGGGGCATCAGGCGGGTCTACAGGCTTGGCCGTAAACACCACGGGTTCAGCACCAAACAAGGCGGCGCAACCCGCCCGGACGCTAGGCGCGGGCGTCGTCGCGCCCGTCAAAGTACCGGGGATGCCCGCGACGCCCGCGCGGCCGCCTGTCGCGACGGGGTTCACGGCGCGGCCGCAGTTGACGAGTACGGCGCATTTGGCGGTTACCAGCTTTTGCGAAGTGCCTTGCCCGGTCTACGGTGCTGCCGTGCATGAGTCTGGCCGCGTTCATACAACCTCCAGCGGCTCTGGCCGGGTTCGCGCTCGAAGCAGAGCGGCGTCGGCTGGCGGATATCAGCGTGGATTTTTTGATTTGTAATGCGCAACTGAAACCCCTGGCCGTCGTGCACTGTGCTGCCGATGTCGCGGCGCCGTCACAGCAAACCGCGTTTGCGGCGTCTTGTGCGGCATCGACGGGCTTGCGCTGGCTGTCGTTGCCGTCAGATCCCTTGCCCGCGCCTGAAGAGATCCGCCAGCGCGTGCTGGCGACGTAGGGCGTTTACCTGACTTGGCGAGCGCGCTGGTTTGCAGCGCGAAAGCGCCGCATAATCCCAGCACATGAGTGCCGCGCCGCCACGCCGTTGGGACATTTTTTGCCGGGTAATTGATAACTTCGGTGACATCGGCGTGAGCTGGCGGCTGGCGCGGCAATTGGCGCTCGAGCAAGGCGCGATGGTGCGCCTGTGGGTGGACAATCTGGCGGCGTTGCGCGCGCTATGTCCGGAGGTGGACATTGGTGCGGCCGAGCAAACTAGACAGGGCGTGCACGTTTTTCCGTATATCGAGGGTGCTGAATATCCGCCGCCTGCTGAGGTTGTGATCGATGCCTTTGGGTGCGGATTGCCGCCTAGGTATCTGGCTCAAATGGCAAAGGCCGGATCGGATGCTTCGCGTACCGTGTGGATCGTACTCGAATACCTGAGCGCGGAACCGTGGGTGCGCGAATATCATCGGCTCCCGTCCCCGCACCCGCAAACGGGGTTGCCGCGCCATTTCTTTTTTCCAGGTGTTGCGGCGGGCACCGGCGGCGTGTTGCGGGAGTCAACCTTGCTGGCAAAGCGCGATGCCTTCGACGCGGACGAACACTCGCGGAAAAACTGGTGGGCCGGTCACGGGTTCGACCCCGTGCCGCAGGACGCGGTTACGCTGTCGCTATTCGCCTATCCTTACGCGCCTTGGCGTGAACTGCTGGCCGCATGTGAAGTGGGCTCGATGCAGGTGGTGGTGGCAATTCCCGATGGAGCGCTCGCATCGGCGATAAGGGATGCGCGCGGCGCAGGTGCAGCGAAGCGGGTGCGGCGTGGCAATCTCGAACTGCGCTTTGTGCCTTTTGTGCCGCAAGTTGCTTACGATGAACTGCTGTGGGCAAGCGATATCAATTTTGTGCGCGGCGAGGATTCGTTTGTGCGCGCGCAGTGGGCGGGGAGGCCGTTTGTCTGGCACATTTATCCGCAGGCCGAGGCTGCGCACGAAGCCAAGTTGCGCGCGTTTCTTGACACGGTGAGGGACGTGTTGCCGGCAGAGGCAGTTCAGCCAGTGCGCGACTTGTGGTTGGCGTGGAATGGCGCGGTGCCCAAGTTGTCTATGGCACAGGCTTGGCAGGGTTTTTTGGCCTGTCGACAGGCGCAACGGCCGGGTTTGCAGCTTTGGCGCGAAAAATTGCTGGATTTAGGCGATTTGGCAGCCAATCTGCACGGATTCTGTCATGGTCTCATGAGTAAAAAATGATATAATTCGGGGTTTTCTACAACATTTTGCGTGCCCGCATCGCGCCGGGCGGCTACGAAGGACAGCAATGAAAATAGCTCAGGAAATCAGGGCCGGCAACGTGATCATGGTCGGCAAGGATGCGATGGTGGTGCAAAAGGCCGAGTTCAGTAAATCGGGCCGCAACGCCTCGGTGGTGAAAATGAAGCTGAAAAATCTGCTCACCGGCACCGGCACTGAAACCGTGTATCGCGCCGACGACAAATTCGACATCGTGGTGCTAGAGCGCAAGGAAGTCACCTATTCGTATTTCGCCGAGCCGTCTTACGTGTTCATGGATGCCGACTTCAATCAGTTCGAAGTGGATAAGGACAACATGGGCGATGCGTTAAACTACCTCGAAGAAGGCATGCCGTGCGAAGTGGTGCTGTACAACGAAGCGCCGATTTCGGTGGAAATTCCGCAGACGCTGGTGCGCGAAATCATTTACACCGAGCCCGCGGTGCGCGGCGATACCTCGGGCAAAGTGTTGAAGCCCGCCAAGCTGAAGACTGGCTACGAAATCTCAGTGCCACTGTTCTGTGCCACTGGCGACAAGATTGAAATCGATACACGTACCGGCGAATATCGCAGCCGCACCAAGGGTTGATCAAGGGTTGATTTGACGGCAGCGGCAAACTAAAGCGACGGCCCCGGCCGTCGTTTTTTATTGTGCCGCGAAAGGCAATCACACGGCGGGCCCCAGCCACTTGATGACCATCGCCTGCAGTTGTTCCCTGTTGAACGGCTTGGACAGATAGTCATCCATGCCAGCGGCGAGGCAGTGCTCGTGGTCGCCGTCCGCGTTATTGGCAGTCAGCGCGATGATCGGCAGATGAATATTTGGATGCTGTCTGCGAATGGCGCGGGTGGCGGCAAAACCGTCCATCACCGGCATTTGACAATCCATGAGCACCAAATCAAACGAACCCTGCAATAGGGCGACCACGGCCTCCTCGCCATTATGTACGGTCTCGACGTCGACGTTCAGCGATCGCAGCATCGCTGTTGCGATGTGCAGGTTGACGTCATTATCTTCGGCCAGCAACAGTCGCGCATTGTTACGCGGTCGAACGACGGGCTGGGTGTTGGACAAGGGGGGCATGTGGTTGCAACCAATACGCGTGGGCGAAGCGTTGTGCGTGACAGGATATCAGCAATCGCAACCTACGAAATTCCGGCGGATTGCATTATGACGTCACAATTGTGGACAACAACACGGCGAAACAGCGACTTTGAATGCTTGGAATTCACGAATCGGCGCATTTCCCGCTGCAGGCTGCGCGGGCCGGCGCATGCTGGCATGTCCGCTTGACAAATTTTTTTGGAAGTGTCTAAATAATGTCACGAGTTTAGCTTCAAGTGGCTGATTTAAGGACGTTTTACCGCATGGCTGTTCCTTTGTCAGGCTTTGAGATTCAAACGTCGGGCGGTGCCTGGCGCGCGGGCGCCGAACCTCCTCACTTTTAAAAAGGGAACACACGATGGCGACAGGTAAGGTCAAGTGGTTTAACGATGCCAAGGGCTATGGATTTATTACACCGGATGGCGGTGGCGAAGACCTCTTTGCGCACTTCTCCGCAATTGTTGCGAGCGGATTCAAAACCTTGAAAGAAGGCCAAAAGGTGAGTTTCGACATCACCGACGGCAACAAGGGTAAAAAACAAGCCAGCAATATCCAGGCGATAAACTGATTTGATTTTTCTTGTAGCATCTAAAGAGCCGGGTGTTATCCCGGCTTTTTTATTATATAAAACAATCATTTACGTGACTATGGCTTTTGTCGGAAATTTATCGGGGCGCGGCTGATGAAAAGATTTCTACGCTGGTTCTGTCTGTTGCCGATTCTGGTCGTGTTGCCGGCGGCCAGCGTGCTGCTCGTCAATGCTATCGACAGGCAGCTGAACGCAGGTGCTCTCGCGATGGGCGAGCCGCGCGCAGCGAGCGTTCCGCTGGACAACAACGCGTATCTTGCCGCGATCGGCATGGGTGCGGATGACGGCGCGGACAGCCTCGCCTTTGCGAACGCGTGGCTTGCCGAGGCACGTGCTGCCGCGCGCGAGAACCGCCCTGAGAAGCAACGGGAAGCCCGGCGTGCGCAGCGTCCCGTGTTGTGTGATGCCTCGCAAACATCGTGTCTGGTGGCGGTACAGAACAAAACCGCCGATACCACGGCGCAACTCGAGGCTTATCGCGAAGACCTCGCACGCTACGAAAGACTCATCGACTACAGTGCGTTCGAGGAAATTACCGATTACCCCTTCGGCATGGATTCGCAGTTTCCGCGCTATGCGCCGATGGGCGCAGCGCAGCGCGCGTGGCTTGCGCGTGCCGCGCTTGCCGTGCAGGCGGGCAGGCTCGACGAGGCGCTGGCGGCGGTCGAGCGCGATATGGCGTTTGAGCGACACATGCTGGCTGGTTCACGCACGCTCGTCGGGCGCATGGTGGCAGCGGCCAATTACACGCGCGATCTGTCGTTCGTGGCGGATTTGCTGCAAACCAGCCTGACCGACTTGAAGCCGCACGCACCGCGTTTGCAGGCGATGCTGCGACCGATCCCGCCCACTGCGCTGAATCTCGACGAAGTCATGGCTGGCGAATTCGGCATAATGAAGCGCTTCCTGCGCAATCCCTCAGGTGATGGAACACAAAGTGGCTGGCAGGAAAAGTTGCGTATGTTGTTCTTTTACAAGCGCAACGCGACCATCAACGATGCGTACGCGTTTTACAGCGGCAAGCAGCAATGGTTACGCAGGCCACCCGCGCAACTCGCGCGCGAAATTCGCGATGAAGCGGCCGATGGGGAAATGAAACCCTGGGATTATCTTTACAACCCCATGGGAAAAATCCTCACGCGTGTTGCCATGCCGTCTTTTTCCTCGTATGCGTTGCGTTTGCACGACCTGGATGCGATGAACCGGCTGCTGGCGCTGGCGGCGGAGATTATTGCTGCTGACGTGCCGGCTGAAGGCGTAGCTGATTTTGTCGCGAAGTCCAGCGCGCGATTCTTCGATCCGTACACCGGCAAGCCGATGATGTGGGAATCGCCGGACAAGCGCTTGTCGTCATCCTTGAGCGACGCTTATTCAACCGGCGGCGCGAAGGAGTCGCCCAAGCGCTTCAACATCGAGGGTAGGCGCGTCTATGTACGCCTGTAGTGGAGCTGCGATTGCGTACTCAGATCAAGGCCCTGGCGACCGGATCGACTAGAATAGACACGGCGGAATTCATAACAGATTCCGCTATGTGATTGAAACTATTTCTTTGCCAAGGACGCACCCGCATGACCTCGCTAGTCACCTTAAAACAGGAAGGCCACGTTGCCATCGTCACCCTCAATCGCGCGGACAAACTCAACGCGCTGACCGACGAGATGTACAACCGCGTCACCGAGTTGTTCAAGCAGTTTCAAACCGATGATTCTGTACGTGCAGTAATACTCACTGGCGTGGGCCGCGCGTTTTGCTCCGGCAGCGATGTCACGTCGATGGCGCCGATAGGTCTGGTGGAAGGCCGCGCGCGCATGCAGACGCGCCACGCCATGATTAACGCCATCGTGAATCTGGAAAAGCCGGTGATTGCAGCGGTGCGCGGCGTGGCGGCCGGCATAGGCTTTGCGACGGCGATGGCCTGCGATCTGATTGTCGCCTCGGATAATGCGAAGTTTTCGCAGATATTCAAGAAAATCGGGCTGGTACCCGACGGCGGCTCGGTGTTTTTTCTGGTGCAGCGGCTGGGTATCGCGCGCGCCAAGGAACTGGTCTACACCGCGCGCATGCTACCCGCCGAAGAGGCCAGCGCGTGGGGACTGATCAACCGTGTGGTGCCTGACGCCGAGCTGGAAGCCAATGCCATGGCGTTGGCGCAGGAGTTGGCCGGTTCTGCGACGTTCGCGCTGGCGCTTGCCAAGAAAATGTTTCAGTCGATGTACAAACCCAATCTCGAAGAGCAGCTAGAACAGGAAAATCTCTGCCAGCAGATGGCCAAACTGACCGAGGATCATGTCGAAGGAGTTGCCGCATTCAAGGAAAAACGTGCTGCCGTTTTCAAGGGGCGTTAGTCCCATGCGGCGCGCGGTAGCCTATGCAGTGGGGGTGCTGTCGTGCGCTGCGGGTGGTGCCGTGGCGCAAACCGCGGTACCGGGCTACCCGGCCAAATCCATCAAGATGATCGTACCGTTTCCGGCGGGCGGCCCCACCGATATCGTGGCGCGTCTGCTGGGACAAAAATTCAGCGAGGCGTGGGGGCAGCAGGTGGTGCTTGACAACCGGCCCGGCGGCGGCGGGGTGATCGCCGGGCAGCTTGCCGCCAAATCGCCGTCCGATGGCTACACCATTTTTCTGGGCGGCATCACCACGCTGGTGCTTTCCACGTACGTGCATAAAAACCGGCCCTACGATTCGCAGCGCGAGTTTTCGCCGGTGTCGTTGACGACCATGCAGCCGTTGCTGTTGATGGTGCATCCCGCGCTGCCGGTGAAGACGGTGAAGGAATACATCGCGCTCGCCCGCGCGCGTCCTGGCGAAATCAATTTCGGCACATCCGGGCCGGGCGGTTCGGGGCACCTGGCCGGGGAATTGTTTCGCGGTATGACCGGTGTGAATATTGTGCACGTGCCGTATCGCGGCCAGCCGCCCGCGCTGAATGACTTGCTCGCCGGGCAGGTGCAATCCCTGTTTGGGGCGCCGCTGGCGGTGGTGACCCACATACGCACCGGCAAGATACGTGCGCTGGCGGTCACCGGTGCAAAACGTTCTCAGGCTGCGCCCGACGTGCCGACTTTTGCCGAAGCGGGCATGCCCGGCTACGACGCCAGCACCTGGAACGGTATCCTGGTTCCGACGGGCACAACGCGCGCCATCATCGACCGGCTGCATGGCGAAATTGTGAAAATCCTGCGTGCGCCGGCAACAGCAGAACGGCTGGCGGTGGATGGATCCGTCGCGGTGGCCAGTACGCCGGAGGAATTCGCAACTTTCATCAACGCCGAGCACGCCAAGTGGAGCAAAGTGGTGCGCGAGGCGAACATTCGCGTGGAGTGAACCGCGCATGGCTGATGCAGCGCCCGCGCTGAAAGCGTTTTTCGGGCCGCAATCGGTGGCCATCATTGGCGCATCGGAAGATTTGACCAAGTTCGGTGGGCGGCTCTTCAAGACCATGATCGATTTTGCTGCCGGTCGGCAATCGGTGCGCGAGATATATCCGGTGAATCCGGGACGCAAAACCGTGTTCGGGCGCACGAGTTATCCGTCGATCAACGAGCTGCCGCAGGTGCCGGAGCATGTGGGCATCGTACTCGCGGCAGATCGCGTGTTACACGCGCTGGAGGACTGCGCCGCGCGCGGAGTGAAGTTTGCCACGGTGATGAGCGGTGGATTTGCTGAAACCGGCAGCGCTGAGGGTGTGCGCCTGCAGAATGAGCTGAAGGCCTTCGTCAAGCGCACTGGCGTGCGTGTCATGGGGCCGAACTGCAACGGCTTTGCCAACTTCACCGATGGTTTTGTGATGACCAACACCTCTGCGGTGCAGGGAAAACGCGACGTTGCTGGCAATGTCGCGGTGATCGGTCAAAGCGGCGGACTCGCACAAGTCAATGTGATGTGGCGCGCGATCGATGCGGGTGTGGATATCAGCTACCAGGTGAGCTGCGGCAATGAGGCCGACATCGATGCTATTGAGTTTGCGCAGTTCGCGGTCGAGGATGGCGCCTCGGATGTGGTGCTGATGGCGGCGGAGAGCATCCGTTCCGGTGAACGGTTTCGTGCACTGGCGCAAGCGGCGGCGGAACGAAGTAAGCCATTAATTATATTAAAGTTTGGTAAGACCGAGGCAGGACGTAAAGCGGCTGCCTCGCATACCGGCGCGATCACGGGTGCAGACGACGTGGCGGATGCCGCGTTCAAACAGTTCGGCGTTATCCGCGTCGACGACTGCAATGAGTTGTATGAGTTCGCGAAATTGCTGAGAAAGCGCCGCTTGCCGCGCGGCAGGCGTCTCGCCGCACTGACCGGTTCCGGCGGGCATTGTGTGTTGGCGGCGGACACAGCGGCAAGCCTGGGTTTGCAGTGGGCTGATTTTGAATCCACGACCTGCAACGCGCTCGGCAAGATGTTGCCCTCGCTGGTGGGGCTGGCTAATCCGCTGGATCTCACTTCGGCGATGACGGGTTCACCGCGCCTGTTTTCGGATTCGCTGGAAGTGATCTCGGAAGACGCCAATGTCGATGTGTTGATGCCGATATTGGTCGCGCCCACCCTCGTTGGCATCGACGAATTGGTGAAGGTGAACGAGCGCGTGGCCAAGCCCGTGGCGGTGTTGTGGACCGGCTATTGCCCGCAGGACAACGCGATCACTGTGGCGACGCTCAATCAACGCGGTGTGCCCGCATTTCGCGATGCACGCATGTGCCTGCGTGCCGTACGCACGACGGTGGACTACGCGGATTTTCTGCAACGCCATGCACGGCAGCCGAAAACCGCATCGCGCGACTTGCCGGCGGACGCGGTGGCACGGGCGGGAGCCCTATTGTCACAGTCGGGACGCGTGCTTACCGAGCGTGTCAGCAAACAGGCATTGGCAGTGTACGGCTTGCCGGTGACGCGCGAATCGTTGGCGCGTTCGGCGGATGAAGCGGTTCAGGCTGCTGAGGAAATCGGTGGCGCGGTCGCGCTGAAAATCGAATCGTCGGACATTCCGCATAAGACCGAGGCCGGTGGTGTGAAGCTCAATGTGCACGGTGAGCGGGCGGTACGCGCGGCCCACGATGCCATCCTTGCTTCAGTGGCAGCCCATGCTCCGCAAGCCAAAATCGATGGCGTGCTGGTGCAGGAGATGACGTCAGCCGGCGTGGAAATGATGCTCGGTGTCACGCGCGATATTACTTTCGGCACGGTAGTGTCGGTGGCGTTGGGCGGTGTGCATGTTGAGGTATTGAAAGACATCGCGCACGGCATCGCGCCGCTGACGCACGATGATGCGCGGCGCATGGTCGATAGTCTGGCAGGCAGAAAGCTTCTCGATGGTGTGCGTGGCGCGCCGGCGTGTGACGTGGAGGCATTGTGTGAAACCATCGTGCGGCTGGCGTGGTTCGCGCAGGACTTTGCCGGCGATATCAGCGAACTCGATATCAATCCGCTGATGGTGTTGCCGCGCGGGCAAGGGGTGAGGGTGGTAGATGCTTTGATTGTGAAAACGAATATATCATAAGTATATGTTTTATAAGGGTAATTTGTAATGGAGTTATTGCTGAAGCTGCGTGATGGTTTGCTCGTCATCACACTTAACCGCCCGCAAAAAGCCAATGCACTGACGCTGGATATGATGCGTGCGCTGACGCAGGCCTTGCATGAAGCGCGCAGTGAAGACACCGTGCGAGGCGTGTTGATCACGGGCGCAGGCGAGCGGGTGTTTTCCGGCGGCGTTGATATGCGGCAGGCTTCAACGTTGCCGGCGGCCGAGTTTCGCCAGGCGCGTTCAACTGCTTTTTTTGCCGTGTTGAAGGCGCTGGTGGATTTTGAAAAGCCCGTGGTTGCGGCGGTGAATGGTGTCGCCAGTGGCGGCGGATTCATGGTTGCCGCTCTTGCTGACATGATCGTCGCGTCCGAAAACACTTTTTTCGCGCTGCCGGAAATTGATTTGGGTTCGCCCCCGCTGGCGGGTCTGGCGATACTCGAGCCGGTGGTAGGGGGCGCGCTGGCGTATGATCTGGTGCAAAGCGCGCGGCGTTTAAACGCGGCGGAAGCCGGGCAGCGCGGCTTGGTGCGCGCGATTGTACCGGGTGCCGAAGTGGTGACAACGGCTGAGAAACTGGCCCGGGAATTGATGTCCAAGGCGCCGCGTGCGTTTGCCGCGGGCAAGGCGTGGATGCGCAAACCCATGCGTGAGGCATTGGATACAGCCGAACAAGCCATGGTCGAATGGCGTGCGGCAGGGGGAGAAGCGTGAGGGAAATGATATGAAATACGAGCTGTCATCTGAATTGCAGCAAATGCGCGATGCCGTGCGCAAATTCGTCAAGGCCGAGCTGGAGCCGCTGGAGCAATCCATCGACGCCACCGGTGAACTGCCGCCGCATATTCTGCCGCTGCTGGGCAAACACGGTTATCTGGCGATGCGCCTGCCGGAAGAAGTCGGCGGCGCGGGCATGGGGCTGTTCCCATATTGCATTGCGCTGGAAGAATTCAGCCGCTCGCACCGCGTATTTGGTTTGTTGGCGAGTGGCGGTGGCGGTTTGACGCCGATTGCGATTGCGCGCCACGGTACACCGGAACAGCGTAACAACTATCTCAGCGGACTGATGGACGGCAGCAAGCGCACGGCATTTGCGCTGACCGAACCGGCGGGCGGTTCGGACAATTCGGCGATGACCACGCAGGCCAACAAGGTCGACGGCGGCTGGATCATCAACGGCCGCAAGCACTACATCAACGGCGCGCATGACGCCGACTTTATCACTTTGATCGCGATTACCGATCCGGTGAAGCGCACGCGCGGCGGCGTCACCGCGTTTCTGGTGGATCGCGGCACGCCCGGGTTTAATGTCACACGCGTCGATACGACGATGGGTTCGGATGTGATCAAGCTTGCCGAAATCGAATTCGACAACTGCACGGTACCCGACAGCGCAGTACTCGGCAAGCCGGGGCAGGGGTTTGATCTGGCGAAGGAGTCGCTGCGCGATGGCCGCATGGCGGTGAGCTGTTCGTGCATCGGCACTGCCGACCGGCTGCTGGAAATGTCGGCGGCACATGCCAAACAGCGCGTCACCTTTGGCAAGCCCTTGTCCGAGCGGCAGGCGATTCAGTGGATGCTGGCGGATTCGGAAGTGGATATCGCCGCAGCGCGTGCCATGGTTTACGAGACGCTGCGTCAGATCGACGCGGGCGTGAACGTGGGTACCGCTCCCAGCGTGTGCAAGCTGTATTGCTCCGAGATGGTGGGGCGAGTTGCCGACCGCGCGGTGCAAATTCACGGCGGGATGGGGATCGTGCAGGGCTATCCGGTGGAGCGCATGTACCGCGACGTAAGGCACTATCGTATTGGTGAAGGGTCGTCGGAAGTGCAGCGCATGCTGATTGCGAAAGACGTATTAAAGCGAGTGCCATGAACCTTGCGGAAACCAGAATTGTCGGCATCGGCGAAAGTCGTCTCGGCAAGGTGCCTGATCGCAGCGCGCTGCAACTGCAAAGTGATGCCGCGCACGCAGCGTTGAACGACGCCGGCCTGACCCTTGCGGATATCGACGGCCTGATCACCACGCCGATACGGGTCGAGCCGTGGAACATGCCGTGCGGCGTGGTGTCGAGTTTTCTGGGTGTGCAGCCGGCGTATTTGTCGACGCTCGATCTCGCCGGGGCCTCCGGTTGCGCAATGATTCATCACGCGGCGATGGCGGTGGCCTCGGGTCAGTGCAACACCGTGTTGTGCGTGGCCGGGCAAAATCTGTTGACGAACAAAACATGGGCTTCGGCGGTGCAAACCATGGCGGAGTCCGGTGCAGCGCACCCGCAGTTCGAGGCGCCGTACGGGCTACTGGTGGCGTCGAACTACGCGCTGATCGCGCAACGTCACATGCACGAATATGGCACCACGGTCGAGCAAATGGCCGAGGTGGCGGTGACGATCCGCAATCATGCGTTGCTCAACCCGAACGCCCACATGACCAAGCCGATCTCAGTGCAGGATGTGCTGGCTTCGCCGATGATCACTTCGCCGCTCAAGCGCTTTGATTGCGCATTGGTGTCGGATGGCGCGGCGGCGGTTATCGTCACCAGCGTTGACCGCGCGCGCGACCTGAGGCAAAAGCCGGTGCGCGCTGGGGCAGGGCTACGGCCTGAGCCACAGCTACGTGGGTGAAGCGATGAATCTGCCGTTCAGCGGTGCGGTGCAATCGGGCAAAAAGGCGTTCGAGATGGCGGGTGTCAACCACGCCGACATTGATGTCGCGGAGTTGTATGATTGCTTCACCATTACCGTCATCATCGAACTTGAGGACTTGGGTTTTTGCAAAAAGGGCGAGGGTGGCGCATTCGTTCAGGGCGGGCGTATCGCGCTGGGTGGAGAACTGCCGGTGACCACGCACGGCGGGCTGTTATCGTGTGCGCATCCGGGCTTGCCGGGGGGCTTGTTTCACGTGCTCGAAGGCGTGCGACAGGTGCGTGGGCAGGCGGGTGCTCGGCAGGTGAAAGACGCCCAGCTTGCGTTGGTGCATGGCAACGGCGGCACCATAGCGATTCATTGCACGCTGATTTTGGGTTTATGAAAAAATCAATTAAAACAAATACTTACGATACAACGCCCTGATGAACTTTCCCCGGCCTCTACCGTCACCCAATGCGCTGACCGCGCCCTACTGGCAGGCGGCGCATCAGGGTGAATTGAAACTGCCGCACTGTGAGGCTTGCGCGAAATTTCATTTTTATCCGCGCAGTACTTGCCCGTACTGCGGCTCGGCAAAACTCGCGTGGCAGGCAGTCAGCGGTAAGGGCGAGGTCTACAGTTTCACTGTGGTGCATCGCGCGCCGAGCAAAGGCTTCGAGGCGCTGGTGCCTTATGTGGTGGCGGTGGTGGCTCTGGCCGAAGGGCCGCATTTGATGACGCGCTTGACGGGTGTTGCGCCCGATGCGGTGCGTATCGGTATGACGGTGCAGGTTGAGTTTCAGAAGCAGGATGACGAAACCACGTTGCCGGTGTTTAAGGCCGAGGTACGCACGTGAGCCACGGTGTAGGGCGCAATCCCGATTGCGCCGTGTGCAATGTTCTATCCCTGCAATGCTGCCAAGAGCATGCAAAAACAACCCCGTCATTCCCGCGCAGGCGGGAATC
>SYEN01000111.1 GCA_005800795.1 Burkholderiales bacterium
CGCAGGGCAGATCGCGCACCTGTCGCGTTCGTCGGTCGTACCAGCCCATGTGCGCCCGACCGCAACAGCCGCAGAGCGTTTTTTTGAGCGCCGATCAAGGGTGATGACACGGGCCTTCGGATCGCCGAAGACACCGCGCACCGTGGGTTGCGGACGAAAACCGGGGAAGGCGTACGCATCCCACAGCCGCCGCGCTCGCTTCGTTGAGGTAACCATCCAAACATGTTCGCAGTTTCCAGCATCCCCGGGAATGCCTGAAAGCCAGTATCCACGCCGCTTCCAGGCCAATTCACCCCCTCAAACGAACCACACGACTTCCTGAAGAGCCAGAAACAATGGTGTGCGACTACTTTAGACGTGCAGACCGTATGCGCGCATCGCGCCACAACGCGCATACTACTGATCCGCCTTTGCACCCACCTGCGCAATCAGCTTGCCGGTTTTTTCATAATCCGCGCGCACGCGAGCGGCGGTTTGTTCTGGCGTTAGGGTCCATGGTTCCAGATGTTCCATGCGCTTTTTGGTGTCAGCACTTTCAATGGATTTGATGATTTCCGCGTGCACACGTTCGACTATCGGGCGTGGAAGGTTGGCGGGCGCCATCACGACGACCCAGCCGCGATACTCGTAACCGGGGATGCCCGATTCCGCGATGGTGGAAGTTTGCGGAAACTGTGTGAGTCTCGTATCGGATGTCACTGCGAGCAAGCGCAGCCGGTTGCTGCTCAAATGCGGCACCAGTGCGGCGGGTGTGCCTGCAATCACTTGTGTTTCCCCGGACACTGCGGCGGTGGTGCCTGCGTTGCCACCTTTGTATGGCACGTTGATCATTTTCGTGCTGGCCATGGAATCAATCAAGGCGATTGCCAGGTGCGAGAACGTACCGGTGCCCGATGAGGCATACAGCAGTTGTCCAGGCCGCGCCTTGGCCAGCGCAACCAGTTCCTTGACGTTTTTCACCGGCAGCGAGGGATGCACGGAGAGCAGACCCGTTTGCGCCGCGAGCAGGCTGATAAATGTAAAATCCTTCAGGGTGTCGTACGGCAGCTTCTTCATCAGATGCGGGTTGGCGATATGGCTTGCGGAATGAACCAGCAGCGTGTAACCGTCGGTGGGCGCGCGCGCTACGATTTCTGCGCCGATGATGCCGGTGCCGCCGGCGCGGTTGTCGACGATGAATTGCTGGCCAGTATTTTCGGAAATTTTTTGGAACACGATGCGGCCCACCACGTCCACCAATCCGCCTGCAGGCCACGCGCACACCACACGCACGGTTTTGCTGGGGTAGGTCTGTCCCTGCACGATGGAGGCTATGATTGCTGCGCTGGCGCCAGCGACGGTGGTAGTCAAGATGCGGTGCATAGTTACTTCCTTGGCGTTTCGCCTTATCATACCTGAGTTCTTTTAACGAAGGGGTTGTGACGTCTCAAATGATTGCATGATGGAAGGCAAGGTGGCAGTGGTGACGGGCGCGGGGCGGGGTATCGGGCGCGAAATGGCGCTGATGCTGGCCGAGGAGGGCGCCTCCGTGGTGGTGAATGACTTGGGTTCGACGGTCAATGGTGAGGGCGCGGACGAAAGCGTCGCGCAGCAGGTGGTAAACGAAATCAAGGCCAAGGGTGGCAAGGCGCTGGCGAGTACCGACAGTGTCGCTGAGCCCGGCAGCACCAAACATATCGTCGAGTTGGCGGTGGCGAATTTCGGCCGCATCGACGCGGTGATCAATAACGCAGGTATTTTGCGTGACCGCATTTTTCACAAGATGACAACGGAGGAATTCGACGCCGTGGTGAAAGTGCACCTGTATGGCGCGTTCTACGTGAGCTTTGCCGCTGCGCAGCACTTTCGCGTGCAGAACAGCGGCGCTTTTGTGCATATGAGTTCGGGATCAGGCCTGTTCGGCAATCATTATCAAGTCAACTATGGTGCGGCAAAGCTCAGCATCGCGGGGTTGTCGCGGCAGATTTCGCTCGATATATCGCGTTATCAGGTGCGCTCGAACTGCATCGCACCGAGCGCGTTCTCGCGCATGATCGAGGCCATACCGGCCAACACGCCGGAACAAAAGGCGCATATCGAAACCCGGCGCAAGATGATGTCGCCTAAGCAGATTGCGCCGATGGCAGTGTTTCTGTGCAGCGACGCCGCCAAGGATGTGACCGGCCAGATTTTCAGCGTGCGCGCGAATGAGATATTCCTGTTAAGCCAGCCGCGCCCGATACGCTCCGCGCATCGCGATGGCGGGTGGACGCCGCAACTCATCCGTGACCGCGTGTTGCCTGCGTTCAAATCTTCGCTTACGCCGCTGGAACGCTCGCGCGATGTGTTGAGCTGGGAACCGATTTAATCGAGCGTCAACTTCAACACTCGCTGCTAAGGCGCAAACACGCAAAGACCTGCCGCACAGAACCCCTAAATTCTTGGATTTCTTTGCGTTCCCTTCGCGCTTTTGCGTCTTTGCGGTGGATCTTTTGAGTTTTTTTCACGGAGTGAAAGCAATGCCCAAATTACTAGTCATCCATGGCGCCGGCATGAATATGCGCGGCAAGATGCAGCTCGATATTTTTGGTCCGATGAAACTGCCCGAGTACGACTAACACATCCGCCAATATGCGGTTGAGCATGGCTTTGAGGTGGAGATTTTTCATTCTAACGTTGAAGGCGAGGTGATCAACAAGTTTTACGAGGCTAACGACAAGGGCGTGGACGCGTGCATCATCAACCCGGCCGGATTCAGCAGCGGTTACCGCGCCCTGTACCTCCGGGAGCTGCAATGTGTTGTCCGTGACAGGGATCAACGCTTCAACACCCATTACAGCAACTAAGCCCAGGTAATACGGGATGCTGTATTACACATCGGTCAACGATTGCGGTTCGACTTTGTTACCCAGTTGCAGCGCCCAGCCAAAAGTGTGCACCTCAACCACCTCAATCTCTTTGATAGCGAGCGCGTGGGCGCGCAGCAGCACGCAAAACGCATCAATCGCGGCGTGGTTATACCGGTAGCACGAGTAAGGCTTGAAATAGGTGTCGAGTATTTTCAGTAAGCTCCCGCCCAAGCCATCCAACAGCGGAGCCTGTGCGAAATGCGACTCATGATCCAGTATTTCCAACGGCCCGGTCAGGCCCACCGCGGCCAGTTGCAGCGCCATCACGCCAGACGACGCGCTCCATGCGATCCCCTCCTTGACATCGTTGCCGGTCAACCGCGAGTAACCCGAACTGCCGTTGGCCTCCTGATTGGGCGCGGTAACCCCTGCGATGGCAAAGGCGTGAGCGAGCTGCTCTGGAGGCGTGCGTCGCATGCGGCCCGCTGCGGCAGCCGCCGCGTAACCGCACCAGCGGCCCGATTGCCGGCTGGCTGCCCTGCCCGCGAACGCCACGTCGCGCGCATGCGCCACGCGCACGCCCACCTCATAACCCGCCAACCACCGCTGCAACAAAATCATCGGCAGAGGCCTCTACCTCCGCCGCGGCTGCCAGCGCCGCCGGAATAACCGCTGCGCCAGGATGACCGCGCGCGGAGCGATTGCCGTCATCCAGGTCCAGCGCCGATGCCGCTGCGCTGTTGCAAAAAACCGCACCGGGAGCCGTCAAACGAGCGCCGGAAAACCATACGACCGCATCGCCTGCACCGAAAGCGCTGCGCGCAACTTCGCGCAGGCCAGTAACCGTAGGCGCCGCATGCCCCGCCGCGGCGCATCCCAGCACGTCGAGCACGCAGGAGGCCGCCATGCTGCGCACGTCCGGCAGCAAACGCGCCGTATCAAATTCGCGCACGTACTGCGCAAAGGTCAGTGTAGCCGGCGTACCACGCATCACTCGGCCTTGATGCCTGCGCGCTTTACCACGTCTGACCGTTTGAGATTTTCACGCTGAATAAAAGCCGCGAACTGCGCCACTGAAATGGGCGTGGCCTCGTAACCGCGAACGTTCAGTGCGTCGCGCACTGCGGGGTCGGCAAGACCTTTCACCATCTCGGCGTTGAGCAATGTGACACGCGCCTTGTCCACCCCCGAAGGCGCAACCACGCCACCCCACACGGTGACCTCATAGCCCGGCACGCCAGACTCTGCGATGGTGGGAATATCCGGGTACGCTGGCGAGCGCCGCACGGTGGTGACGCCCAGTCCGCGCACGCGTCCCGACTTCACGTGCTGCCCAATGGAGCTCAGGTTATCCAGCATCAGATGAATTTGCCCGGCTATCAACTCCGTGTTGGCCTGCGGTGTGCTCTTGAACGGCACATGGGTCATTCGCGTATCCGTCATCTGGCAAAACAGTTCCGCCGCCGCGTGCAGGCTCGAACCCACGCCCG
>SYEN01000112.1 GCA_005800795.1 Burkholderiales bacterium
CACCAGCGAGGCGGCGGGCGGAGTGGTTTGAGTGGGCTTGTGAAAGAAGACGGTTCTTACCGGGCCAAGGGGGGGCTACCTAAAGGCAAGGCCAAAAATATGCAACAAAATCAATGTATTAGCGATAATGAGGCCGCAGATAGTTTTAGGCGATTTGCACAGTGCGACCGGGCCACTGCACACTGGGGTCAAATGAAACCTTGAAGGCTCTGGGATGCATAGCGATTCATGGAAAATGGTGGTTCGACACTCCTGAACCTCACAAACCCGCATTGTCGATTGTCGCGCGAACATCACTTATTTCGGAAAGCGTGTCCGAAAGCGTCGGTCTTGATCGTCAAAGCAATGCAGGCCCCGATTTTTCAACCCTTACCAAGGAGTTTAGCCATGACTATGCAAAAGTATCTATTCGTCTACCGCAGCCCCGCAAGCGCCGGCGCGCATGAGCCGTCGCCGCAAGAGATGCAGGAAATCTACGCCCAGTGGACGGCGTGGAAGGAGAAATTCAAGAGCAAGATCATCGATCTTGGCGACGGCCTGAAGCCCGGCGGTAAAGTGGTGCGGCAGGGATCGACGTCTGATGGCCCGTTTCTCGAGGCCAAGGAAGTGCTCGGCGGTTATAGCTTGGTGCAGACAGCGAGCCTCCCGCGTGCAATGGAAATTTCGAAGTCATGCCCTGTTCTAATGATGCCGGGCGCAAGCGTCGAAATCCGCGAGTTGGCTCGCTACTAGCCCGGGAATGAAAGAAGGCGGTGCGACAGCCCCGGCACTGGTCGAGCACTCGTTTCGGCACGAGTATGGCCGACTGGTGTCGCGGTTGTCGCGCGCGTTTGGTTTTTATCGCACCGAGTTGGTCGAAGATGCGGTGCAGGGTTCACTCATGGCGGCACTGCGTGCGTGGCCGAAGAGTGGTCTGCCCGAGCAGCCTGCGGCTTGGTTGTATCGGGTCGCGAAGAATAACTTGATCGACGAACTGCGCCGTAGCGAGCAGCGCAACGAATCGATCGACACGCAGCGCGACGGCGAATCGGGTGGTGATGAATTCGCGGATTCAAGCGTGGAGCAGGAAGAGGCGTACTTCGAAGCGGAATTCGCCGACGACGAACTGCGAATGTTGTTCGTGTGCGCGGACGAAGCGATTCCGGTCGAAAGCCAGTTGGTGCTGGCGCTCAAGATCCTCTGCGGCTTCTCGACGCGCGAGATTGCGCTGCGCCTGCTCACCAGCGAAGAAAACGTACAGAAGCGCCTGGCGCGCGGGCGCGCGCGCTTGCGCCAACTTGGGCCGTCGTTCGAAACGCCGTCGCTGCCATCGTTGCAAACGCGGCGCGAGACGGTGTTGCGTATTGTGTATCTTCTATTCAATGAGGGTTACAGCTCAACCTTGCCGGACCGTCTTATCCGGCGCGAGTTGTGTGACGAAGCAGTGCGCCTGGGCCATTTGCTGGCGGCGCATTCTCGATGTAGCTGCCCAGAGGGGGACGCGTTACTGGCACTCATGTATTTGCACGCTGCGCGATTTGATGCACGGCTCGATGGCAACGGCGGCTTACTTTTGCTCGAAGAGCAGGATCGCTCGAAGTGGGACCGGCAATTGATTCAACGCGGCGTGGCCTGGCTGCAGCGCTCCGGGCGTGGCGAAGTGTTTTCGCGCTATCACGCGGAAGCCGCCGTCGCAGTCGAACATTGCATCGCGCCGAGCTATGCCGAAACCAATTGGCGCGAAATCGTCGATTTGTACGAAACGCTCGAACGGCTCGCCCCGTCGCCCCTGCATGCGCTCAATCGCGCAATCGCGCTGGCCGAATGGCAAGGGCCGGAAGCTGGACTGGCGGTGTTGCGTGTGATCAAGCCGCCTTCCTGGTTGAGTGGGTACTATTTGTGGGACGCGACGTTGGGCGAACTTGAGCGGCGCGCGGGCAACATGGAACCGGCGAGGCGTTATTTACAACGTGCGTTGGAAGCGGCACCTCATCCCGCGGAAAAAGGCTTGTTGCAGCGGCGGCTGGCGGCTTGTCAGTGACCTTTTTATCAAACACACCGGGCTTGATCCACAGCCGCCGCCAGTTGCTCCGGCCGCACGGTGGGTGGAATTATTTGAGTGGGCTTGAAGCATCAGACGTTTTTTTTCCGAGCCGAGGAGGCGGTTTGGGCTATTCACAGGAAAGACCATAAAAATTCAATTAAATCAATATGTTACAGATATTTAGACCGCAGCTATTTTTGGGGGATTTGCGCGGTGCGTGCGGGTCGCTACGTACTGCGTGAGTTTGGCCCATGGGTTGGGGGGGAGATTGGGGATTATGCAAAAATGTGGTTTGAAATTTCTATACCTCGCTTTTGTTCCCGCCAGTGCACGCAGTCGTCCGCCTCGAATGCGGGTTCCATAGCCGCGACCGCGCTTGCATCGGCGCCACGGTCGTGCACGCGCGCTTCACTCGCATTGCTGCGGTAGGTATCCATCGCCTTATGATGCAGCATCGCCGTCAACCCGGTGCGCAAAGTGGAGCAGTCCATAAAACCGCCGGCACCGGATGCCGTGAGCGCGGCCGGCAAGGTATCCTGCACCGCGTCTACCGCCGCCTGCACATCCGACAACTTCATGCGCGCAAAGCGCATCCGTTGTACGCCCTCGTGCTCGCTGTTGCACGTCCATAAGTGTGACGCTGCGAGTGACGATAGAGGTGACGCCTGCCGCACGCTTATGTTTGTGCCGTCCCCTGAACAAACAATTGTTGCATCAGCCCCTCCAGCTCGGCCGCGCTGACATTTTTTTCGGCGAACGCGCCGTAGGCCGCACGCGGCCGCGGTACGAACACGGCATGGAATTGTCCTTTGCCGAGTTTCTGAGCCTTGGGCAGGGCCTGGCCGTTATCGGGCAAAATTATGAACGAAACAATGCCGGACGGCGTGCTCAGCACCAGGTGTTTGCCGATGCGCCCTGCCACCAGGCAATCCGCCAAGTGGCGCACACGATAGCCCATATCGCGATACTCCACGCCGAAGGTGGCCAGCGAGGCTTGCACGCGCGCGGGCGCGACGTTGCCGTCGTTATCGAGTTCATATTTGGATTCGATCACATGATCCAGCATCGCCAGCGCCAGCGGCGAGTCCGCTGCCGGCTTCAACATGAACAAGGCGGCCGCGGTAATCACCACCGACGCCGCCACGCCCGCCGCCCAAAGTGAGCGGCGACGGTAGCGGGCGCGCAGGATAATGCGCTCGGCCAACCCGGGCGCAGGGCGTACCTCGTCAAATGCCTGCGCCAGCCGCCCATCTGCTTCCAGCAACTGCCGGCGCAGTTGCTGCAACGCCGGATCACGGCTGATGGTAGCTCCGGCCTCGGGCGAAACGCGCCGCGGATCGGCGAGCAGCGCATGGCGCGCCGCGCGGGTTTGCTCGGAAGTATTTTCGGTCGTGCTCATTACTTGCCTCCAGCCTGCACCAGACGCAGTGCAGGTTTTGCTGTCGATACGGTGTCATCTTGCATCAGGTCGCGCAGGGCCATGCGGGCCCGTGTCATGCGTGTCATGGTCGCGCCAACGCTGAGTTCCATGATAGCGGCGATCTCCTCGCAGGACATGCCCACCGCGCTTTGCAGGAACAAGGGTTCTAGGTATTTCTCCGGCAGCTTGCCCAGCAGGTCGCGGATTTCAACCGCCGTAGCAAAGTCGCCAGGGTCGGGAATATCGTCGGCGAGTTCGACAGGTTCACCCTCCTGCGCGTCTTCCATCCGCGCTTTGATGCGGCCCGCGTCGCGTATAAATTCGTTGCGCACGATGGTGTAGAGCCAGGCGCGACGGGCCGGTTCACTTTCCACCTGCGACCAGCTTTTCCAGGCCCGGGTGAAGGCCTCCTGCAGGATATTTTCCGCGCGATGACGATCGCGAGCCAGCCACGCGGCGTAACGGAACAACTCCGCCGAATAGGCGCGCACCACTTGATCAAAGTGGGCGGGCGAGGGGCGCAACCATTTCAACATGTTGCCAACCTGCATGGGCTTTTGCTGGCGGACGAGGCTGCGGTAAGCGTGTCCGCCAGAATGCCGTCGGTCACCCAGTGCGACAGGAAAGTCGCCGCTAGCTGTGGCGCATCGGTTTCATCGGTCTGTGTCACGAGGGTTGCGCATAATGCACTGAAACTGCGCTCGCCGTCGATCTGTTCGAACACGCAGGCTTCCATCGCCGGCAGCACGCGCCAACGCGCATCCAGCCCTTCGCGCCAGATCAGCAGGTGATGCGGGGCTGCCGCCGGTTCGGTACTGTCCTCGGATGCACCTTCCTGGTTCAGTTCGCGCGTCGCCGCCTGCCAGATTGGCTCTATCGCCCAATCCAATCGCAGCAGCGTGACGGACGGATGAAGCGCCAGCGCCAAGGTGGCCCATTGTTCGGGCGCCAATGCTTGTAATTGCGCCGCGCGCAGGGGCAGCGCGTCGGCCGCGTCCAGGGCAGTGCCGATAGCCCAATCCATTCGCATTAAATCGAGCAGCGCCGCGTGCGGCAAACGCGATGCGTCGCCACGTGCAAAGTCCGCCAACTCGCGCCCGAACCAGCGGATGGATCGATAGCGCGAGGGTATGTCATCGATATAGGCGTGCGCCAAATCATTGAAAGTCTCATCGCCCAGCGTCCGGTGCAGCGTGGGAAAATTGTCTCTCAGCGCTTCGGTCAAACGGGCTTTGTAGCCTTCTATGTAAACGTTTAGATGGCCGCTGACTAACACGCCCATCTTTGAGACGCCAGCATCAGGCCGCAACATCGCCTGCGCAAATGCACGCTGCAGCTCAGGCAGCGCGGGCATGATTCGCGCCCTCCAGCGCCTGCGTCGCGCGGCGGCGCGCCATGTCCAGTTCATCGAGCAATGCGGCCAGCGGCGGCAGGTTGTCGTCGCGCTCGATCAGGGTCGGCAGCGGGCCGAAGCGCCGGATAGCGTATTCGTAGAGCGCCCATACCGGCTCGCTAATAGGCTGATCGTGGGTGTCGATGATGTGGTCGCCGCGATCCTCATGGCCCGCCAGATGAATGTGCCGAATCTGCGCCGCGGGCATGGCGTCGAGGTACGTTATTGGGTCGAAGCGATGATTCACGCTACTCACATAAATATTGTTCACGTCCAGCAGCAATTGACAGCCCGAGCGCCTTAACAGAGCGGCAACGAATTCCCATTCCGGCATTTCGTCCGCCGTGAACTGAACGTAACTCGACACATTCTCCAGCACCAGCGGGCAGCCCAGATAGTTTTGCACCTGATCCACGCGACGGCACAGGTGCTGCAACGCTTCTTCGGTATAGGGCATCGGCAGCAAGTCATGCAGGTTGGTGTGATCCACGCCGGTCCAACACAGGTGATCCGACACCCACGCGGGTTCGATGCGATCGATCAGCGCTTTCAATTCGTCGAGGTATTGCACATCCAGCGGATCGCAACTGCCGATCGACAGCGATACGCCGTGCATCAC
>SYEN01000113.1 GCA_005800795.1 Burkholderiales bacterium
CCCGCGAGCTTGCTGCGGCCATAGGCACTGCGCGGCGCGGTGGCATCGGTTTCAGCATAAACGCCCGCCTTCATGCCATCGAAAACGTAGTCGGTCGAATAATGCACCAGCAATGCGCCACGCCGCCGTGCAGCCTGTGCCAGCGCTTCAGGCGCGTGCGCATTGACCGCCATCGCGTTATCCATGTCTTTTTCAGCTTGATCAACGGCAGTGTACGCCGCCGCATTCACGATCACATCCGGCTTTGCTGCATCCACCAGCGCTGCCAGCGACGCCACGCGCGACAGATCGCATTCTCCGCGGCCTGGTGCAATAACCTCGCCCAACGGCTGTAGCGTACGCGCCAGTTCCCAGCCCACCTGACCGCTGGCGCCGGTCAGCAATATCCGTAACGCACTCAAGGCTCAACCGCCATCGAAGCAATCACGAAAATCATGCAAAGGTTTCTGCAGCAGCAAACGCCGTGCCTTGGGCATCTTTGGCCGACAGCGCCGGCGCAAAATTGATTGGCCATTGAATACCTATATCCGGATCATCCCAGCGGATACAGCGCTCGTGCTCGGGCGCCCAATAATCTGTGGTCTTATACAAAAATTCGGCACTCTCGGACAACACCACGAAGCCATGCGCAAAGCCCGGCGGGATCCACAACTGGCGCTTGTTGTCGGCCGATAAGACTACACCCTCCCATTTGCCAAACGTCGGTGACGAACGCCGCAAATCAACCGCGACGTCGAACACTTCGCCTGCGCACACCCGTACCAGTTTGCCCTGCGCTTGCCTGATTTGATAGTGCAAACCACGCAGCACCCCTTTGGCGGAACGCGAGTGGTTATCCTGCACAAAAGGCGGAATGAACCCTGTCAGTTCGGAAAACCGCTTGGCATTGAAGCTTTCAAAGAAAAAACCGCGTGTATCGCCAAAAACTCTAGGGTCCACCAGCAGCACGCCAGGCAGTGAGATTTGGGTTACTTGCATGTAGAGAGTATCCGCCTTAGCACCAGGGACAACATACAGAAGAAATTATATAAGTTATTGATTTAAACAAATTTTATTTAACCGCTGGCAGCGTATCCAGCCCACTTAACCGCTTGCGATCCGCCACTGGTACCGCTTCCAGCAATTCCTTCACGAAGATGTCCTGCAATTGATACGCACGCGCCTCGTTCTCGTCTATCGACGAAATGCGAAACAACATGCCGTCGGGTATGCGTCCGGTCAGCGCAAAACGCAAATCCACGATGCGCTTCTCGGTGGTGCTTTTTACCGCCTTGTCACCCACGGTGAACCAGTACGTCACGGGCTCGATACGCGTCCCGATAAACCCGTTTAGCCGCCGCACCGGAATTTCACCGAATGGTGTCCCTAACGAACCCGCAATATTCTTCTTCAGCGTAAAACCCTGCGCGGGATAACACACCTCGGGCTTGTGTGCACCCAGTTCGCCGCGCTGATCACTGCCATAGGCCAGCGAAAGCATGATGGCGTAACCCTTCGAATTCACATAGGTGCGGGTCAGAATCTGGCTATAGAGTTTATCCAGCAGTTCTTGCGTTTGCGGATTCACCACCTGCAAATTGCGGTCGGGAATTCACGCCAGTCGCCGAAGGACTTGGGTACCATTTTCTCGAGCGAAACAGGTACTTCATCCGCAACCTTTTTGGCCGGCTTCGCCACGACCGCGCCAATGCTTGCTGCGATCATCAGCGCGGCGATTATCAGCGACATCTTGTTGGAAAACATGCACTTGCCTTTCACAGTCCAGACTGGAACCGCATGGTAGCAAACAACACCCGCCCGGCGCCACACGTCACGTATGCAGCGGGAACATAAGGTTAGCATTGCTTGCGGTCGACGGCTGGCCAGTCCAGTGTCTTGCCGTGACTTATTCCCGGTTTCCATGCAGATGACGTTGCGAAATTCGTCCGTAGCAGACGGCTTTTCATGCGCTCCGGACCAGTATAATCGCGGCTTTTCCCGCGCTCATCATGTGGTTAATTGCGCCTCGGCCCGGCGAACGCACTCGGGCTGGCCCGTTTCACGGTTCCGCCGATGCGCTTGCCATCGCGGAACTGGCGGGCAAGGTGCGTCCGCTATTGACGATCACCGCAGACGCCGCATCGGCGCAGCGTCTCAAAACCGAAATCACTTTTTTCGCTCCGGCACTCAAGACCTGCGTCTTTCCCGACTGGGAAACCCTGCCCTACGATACCTTTTCTCCGCACGCCGATCTGGTATCGGAACGCCTCGCCACACTCTACGAAATGATGCGTGGCAGCTTCGATATCGCCATTGTGCCATTGACCACCGCCCTCACACGGTTGATGCCTGTAGAGTTTCTCGCTGCCAACACGTTCTTCTTTAAGCAGGGCGGCAAGCTGTCGCCCGACAATCTGCGGCGGCAATGCACCATCGCGGGTTACACCCATGTCACGCAGGTGGTGGCGCCGGGCGAATACAGTTTTCGCGGCGGGCTAATCGACATTTTCCCGATGGGCAGCGCCCTGCCATACCGCATCGATCTGTTCGACGAGGATATCGATTCCATCCGCAGCTTCGATGTGGATTCGCAGCGCTCGATATACAAGGTGAACGAAGTGCGTCTGCTGCCGGCGCGCGAATTTCCGATGAACGAGGCCGCGCAGACCCTGTTTCGCCAGAATTTTCGCGTCAAGTTCGAGGGCGATCCATCGAAAAGCCGCGTCTACAAGGACGTTTCCAAGGGTGTACCCAGCGCAGGCATTGAGTATTACCTGCCGTTGTTTTTCGAGAGCACCGCGCGCTTTACCGATTACTTGCCCCAGGGTACGGTGATTTGTTCGGCTGGTGGCGCGGAAAGATTGCAGGAAGCCGTGGACGCCTTCTGGCAGGATACCCACAGCCGCTACAACACGTTACGCGGCGACCGCGCCAATCCGGTGATGCCGCCGCACGATCTGTTTCTCGCACCCGATGAATTTTTTGGCGCGATCAAGCCGTTCGCACGCCTGGAACTCACCGCGCCCATGAGTGCGGCAGATCAACCCCCGACCGTTGCGCCCACTTCGCCTTTACCGCCTTTGGGCGTCGAACGCCGCGCCGAAAACCCCTTGCATCGCCTGCGCCAATTTATCGAAGGCTATCGGGGGCGCGTGCTGCTGCTCGCGGACAGCCCCGGCCGGCGCGAAACCATGCAGGAGTTTCTAGCCGAGTACGATCTGCGTCCCGCCCCGGCAGCAAGCTTCGAAGACTTTCGCACGTCGCCAACGCCATTCATGCTGGGCGCAGGCTCGCTCAACAGCGGCTTCCTGGCGATTGATGGCGGCTTTGCCCTCATCACCGAAAACGAGCTTTACGCTACACAGGCACGCAGCCGTGGCACGCGCGAGGCGCGCAAAACCACCGCCGAAGGCATGCTGCGCGATCTGTCGGAAGTCAAGCCAGGAGATCCCGTTGTCCACGAGCAGCACGGCATCGGGCGTTATCTCGGTCTGCACAGCATGAATTTGGACGAAGGGGGCGAAAGCGATACAGAATTTCTGGTGCTCGAATACGCCAGGGGTGACAAGCTTTATGTGCCGGTGTCGAGCCTGCACCTGATCAGCCGTTACAGCGGCGCTTCGCCGGAACAGGCGCCGCTGCATACGCTGGGCGGCGAGCAATGGGAAAAGGCGAAGAAAAAGGCCGCCGAACAGGCGCACGATACTGCCGCCGAGCTGCTCAACATTTACGCCCAGCGCGCGCTGCGCAAAGGGCACGCCTTTGCGCTGAAACATCACGACTACGAAGCCTTTGCGGAGGGCTTTCCATTCGAGGAAACGCCCGATCAGGCCGCCGCGATAAAGGCCACGCTTGACGATCTGACGAGCGGCAAACCGATGGATCGC
>SYEN01000114.1 GCA_005800795.1 Burkholderiales bacterium
GATTCGCAAACAGGCGCTAATCATCAATCTGCCGGGGCAGCCGAAAGCGATCAAGGAAACGCTCGAAGGCCTGAAAGACGACGCTGGCAAACCCGTGGTCAACGGCATATTCGCCGCCGTGCCGTACTGCATCGATTTGATCGGCGGGCCTTACATCGAGACCAACGATGCGGTAGTCAAGGCGTTCCGCCCGAAGTCAGCCCTAAAACCCTTGAAAAGTAAAACGTGAAATGTGAAAGGCAACCCCACTACATTTCGCCACGTTGCACTTTTCACCCTTCACGTATCACAATAAATCCATGCTCGAAACCATAGAGATTCAAACCGGGCCAAACCCCACGGCAGCTGTCATTTGGATGCACGGCCTGGGTGCGGACGGCAACGACTTTGTGCCTATCGTCAATGAGCTGGATTTATCCGGCGCACCGGCGATCCGTTTCGTGTTTCCGCACGCGCCTAAAATTCCGGTGACCATCAATAACGGTTATGTCATGCGGGCTTGGTACGACGTATCGTTTGGTGATCTCGAAGGCAATACCCGGCGCGCCGATGAAAAAGGCTTACGCCAATCACAAGCGCAAATTGGCGCTTTGATTGCCCGTGAAAACGAAAGAAAAATTCCCCTTAAAAACATAGTGTTAACAGGATTCTCCCAAGGCGGTGCGATCTCACTGCAAACCGGGTTACGTTACCCGGAAACGCTCGCCGGCGTTATGGCGCTCTCCAGCTATCTGCCGTGTAGCGACAGTTTTACCGCTGAGGCCACTTCCGCCAACGCCAAGACGCCGGTGCTGATCGCGCACGGCACGGAGGACCCTGTGGTGCCCCATGCCATGGGCAAATCGTCGTACGACCGGTTACTCGGGGCCGGCTACAAGGTGGATTGGCGCGAATACCCGATGCCACATTCAGTGTGTCTGGAAGAAGTGCGAGACATCGGTGCATGGCTTACTGCGGTATTGAAGAACCCGTAGACCCTGCCGTTCGCTGCGCGAGTTACGCCTCTGCGGGCACTTCGGACTTGAACCGCACGCGGTCGAAATCCGGCCCTGACTCAACCAGGCCGGACGGCATCACCATGAAGGCCTGCGCATCCACGGTACGGGTGACCTCCAGTTCATCGCGCAGGGTAAAGACGTCGGGCCGCAGCAGCATTTGCATGTAGCCGCCACTCGAGGGCTTGGGATCCAGCATCACGACATTTTGCGGCACACCACGCTCCCCGGTAAGACTGCAGGTGCATAGGGTGCCCGACAAGATCGCCCGGCTGATGACCTGAATACCGACCCGGCGCTGGCCCCGCGCATCGGTTTCCACGCGCCGCACGATACCGGCGCCCCATAGCTGTTTTCCGGTTTCGGGCAGCAAACCCAGCATCACGCCCACCTGCAGCCATTCGCCACGCCGCTCGGGCACTATCATGCCGAATCCTTCGGCGCTCGCATTCTCGACCACCCAGGTTTCCTGAAGCCCCACGCCACCGGCGCCCCCCGATGCATCCACACCACCCGCGGCCAGCACCCCGTCGAAACCATGCACTACCTGCAAAGTGGACGCCACCTTGCGCCGCTCGGAATCACGCGCCGGCAACTCTTTCGCCCAGTTAAACGCCAGATGCAGCAGCGTGTCCGTCACTTCGTCGTCGCGCGTGCCGGTATTCAGATTTAGTTGCGGGGGCAGCACACCAGTTTCGTCGATGGTCTCCAGTGCTTTTTGCACTTCGTCCAGCGCCGGTCCCGCGCCGAAATAGAACAAGCGCGCATCGCGGGGCGCCTGCGCCAGCACACGCGCCGGCGACAAACCACCATTCAGGTCAAAAAAGAAATTGCACCCGGCCATCGGCTCGGACGAAGACACGAACGATCTCGAATAATGCGCTATTGCGCGCTCCGCGATGTTCTGGCGCACCGGCGACAATCCGCCGGTAGACGACACGCCCAGCATCAGTGTGCGCAGAAACTCCTGCCGCACCGAGCCTTTGCCATATGCGCCGCCATAAATATCCACCACCTCGTCCACAAAACCGCCGGCTTGCGCCTTTTCATATAGTTGCGCCACGGTGTTCCAATAGCTGTCGCCCACATAGCCATACCGCATCAATATCCACTTGATCTGCATCACCTGGGCTCGCATCGCGCGTGCCACCAGTTGCGGCATGTTTTTGCGAAGCGCCGCCGTGGTCTTCCCCGACTTGTCTTCTGCTTCCCGTGCTACACACGCCAGATACGCGTTCCCCAGCGCCGTCCAGAACCCCATCGCGGCGCGCGACAGCAGACCCTCCTGAAATTTCGCCTGCGGCTTGAGGGCAAGATACTGATCGACCAGGCGCAAGCCGTGGCGCTTCAACCCGGTATCGATCAGATCGATCACTTCATAACTGTGCGAAACGAGAAATTCATTTTCGGAAGACGCAGTTTCCAACCACTGCACGGCATCCTGCGACGCGCGCACAGCATCATCCGGCAGCGTCGACAACATCTCTTTGACGCTTGCCAGATCGGCCTCCGCGCCGGCGTTTTGCGACGCACCACCCAGCCACTTCAGCATACGAACTCCCTATCGCGCACCGTGTCTGCCGAACCTTCAACATCCAACATAGCGGCAGGTTCCCGCACGGCGATCTTTTTCACGCCCCCGTCACACCAGGGGCTCCACCAACTTGTAGCGTATCCAGTCAAAGTCGTATCCGGTTTCCAGCGCGCCACCAGGCTCAAGCACCTGTGTCACAGCAGGTTTTCCATACATGGCTTCAATCGGCTCGCGGCCGCTCAACAAATCGCGCCGCGCAACAATATGCAGACTGCCGCTGGGCGAGACGCGCGCACTCAACAATATCGCATGTTGACGCTTTCTGCCCTGTTCCAGTCCGGAGATTGAGCGCAAATGCACTGACACGGGCGACTTTGAAATCAACTGGATGCCGATACGATGCTGGCGGTGTTCATCACACTTGACGCGGCGAATGATACCCATGCTCCAGGTCGCATCCATCTCGCCGCGCAGCGCAAGTATTACGCCCACGCGCAGCCACTCACCCTTTCCCGCCGGTACGATGACGCCATAACCGCCCGCGCTCACGTCTTCGGCCACCCACGAGTCGTGCGACAACGTATCGGAAAAATCCAGCCCCTCGCCGATGCTGGGCTCGATGGCACCCAGCACATTCTGATAGCCGTGCACCACATGCAGGCGCAGGGCCGTGCGCCGCCGTTCATGGGCGCGGGCTGGCATTTCCTTGGCCCAATTAAAGCCCAGGTGCTTTAACACGCGCGTCACCATCACGCTATCGGCCACCGGCCCACCCACACCCGGTGGCAATTGGCCCGTACTGCCTACCAGCGAAGCCAGCGCCAGCACCGCAGGCCGCGCCTCATTCACGTCAAAATAACGAGTCGCGTCAGACACGGGGGTCGAACGCATCAACCTCAGCGGCGGCCTGCCATCCGAAAGATCGAAACAATAGTCGCAGCCTTCCCAGAACTTGCTGTCATAGCGGAACTTCGGCGTAAACTGCAAGACCAGCCGCTCCGCCACATCCTGCTCCACCGGCGACAGGCCACTGGGTGAGGCCGCCCAAAACATCATCGCGCGTAAAAATTCGTAACTCTGCGAACTGGTGTCCGGTGCATCCGGGTAAAGTGCCACCAGTTTGTCGACGGCCCCGGCGGCCTCGGCCATCCGCACGCAGCGCGCAAATTCCTCCCACAACGCGGGGCGCACCACGCCATAACGCATCAATACCCATTTCATCTGGTGACGCAAGGCACGCGTGGCACGTGCAGCGATCAGCGGCAGTTGCGGTCTCACGCCCCCGGGAACGTTCTTGATGTCCTGCGCCTGATCGATGCAGCTCAGATAGGCATCGCCGAGGTGCTTCCAGAAATCGGTCAACACCTTCCAGGTGCGCTTCTCTTGAATACGGTCGGTATCGGGCAATGTCACATAGGTCTCGAGCAGACGCTCCTGCGCCTTGCGCGTGGCCACATCCAGCAAACTGACCAGCTCAAACCGCCGGTCAAGTTTGAATGCCTCCGTCTCGGCCAGGGAACCGAGCCAATAGCCCGCATCTTCAAGTGTCTTCCAGGGATCTTTGGGAGACCATCAATGAGTTTCTTCGCGTCCTTGGCATCCGCCAGCGGATGGTCAACTTTCTCCCCGCCTTTCAGCCAACTCAGCATGACGGCTCCGGCGCCTTAAGTCGTCTCCGGGCCGCGCCCGTGTCGTCATTGTCGCCGACGCTTGCGTCGAAAGGTGCGCTATCAATCATCCTGAAATTTAATAGTCAGAATCAACGGTAAACCATTGTAATTATGGAGATTTTAACCCAAACAGCGAGCGGCACCACACCGCCGGAACGATTACCGGGGCGCCTCCTGCTCCGGCCAATTCTTGATGTAGCGTTTTAGCAACCGGTTCTCGAAACTCGCCTCCTTGATCGCCGCCTTGGCGATATCGTGGAAGGAGATCACGCCCAGCAGCCGCCCGGCATCCACCACAGGCACATAGCGCACATGCTGCTGCGTCATCCGATCGCGCACCGACTCAGATGTATCGTCCAACCCGCACACCAACGGATCGTTCACCATTACCGCGCTGACCGGCAGATCACCGAGATTGCCGTGCTGCGCATTCAACCCGCGCAGCACTTCGCGAAACGTCAGCATGCCAATCATGGTAGTACCAGCAGCATCCATCACCACCAGTGAACCGATATCGTGTTCAACCATGGTGGCCACGGCATCCGCCAATCGCCCCTGCGGCGGAATGCTATAGATCGCACTGCCTTTGAGATTCAAAATATCCTTAATAATCATATAGTTGTCCTCTCGCAGTCACATCGCCGCAACTATCTTAGCGCACCCGCCCTGACGTGGGAAGATCAAATTCCAAGAAAGGCACGAAAGCTATAATCCAACGCCCAGCCACTAACCCACGAAGCTCACCATGACCCAACGCCTGCCCGGGATCTCTGACGAAGCCGCCAGCGGCCCCACCAAGGATCTGTTTGACGCCAGCAATATCATGCTCGGCCGCACGGCCAATCTGCAACGCATCCTGTCGCACAGTCCATTGGTCGCGCGCTGGTTTCTGCCGCTGGTAGCCGCCGTGCGCCAGCCCAATGCCGGCGCGGTCTCCGACGTGCGGCTGCGCAACTTGGCGTGCCTCAAAACTTCCACCATCAACAACTGCAACTACTGAACGCAACACAATAAAGTGCTTGGTCAAGCACTGGGACTCACCGACGCGGAATTCGACGCACTGCAAGGTGACGGTTATCGCGCCAGCGCGCTCTTCACCGCCAAGGAAAAAGCCGTAATGGCATGGTCGGAGGCGATGACGCTGAACACCGCCAAGCACGACGACGCTGTATGGAACGAGTTGCGCAAACACTGCAACGAAGCCGAAATCGTCGAAGTGTCGATGATGTGCGGACTTTTCAACATGATCAACCGGCTCAATGATTCATTCCGCACCGAACTCGAATCGGAGGAATACAACCGGCGCCAGCACAAAGCCGTGGGCGTGACCGCCAAGGCTCTGGAAGATTACGCGTGCAAAATCTGCGAACGCGCGCGCAATCCGTAACCCATCCAACGCTATCAACACCATGCGCTACGACCTGCTGATCCGCAACGCCACCCTCATCGACGGCACGCGTGCGCCGCGTTACGACGCCGACATCGCCGTGCGCGGCGGCAAGATCGTTGAAATCGGCAGTTTCAAAAGCGCTGGCGCGGAACAAGTCATCGATGCCAGCGGGCTGATCGCCGCACCGGGGTTCATAGACGTGCACACGCACGACGACCGGATGCTGTTTTCCGACCCGGCAATGACGCCCAAGGCCAGCCAGGGCGTGACCACAGTGATTGCCGGTAACTGCGGTATCAGCCTCGCGCATTCGCCGAAAGACGGCCAAAAAACGCCGCCGCTGGATTTGCTGGACGGCGACGGCACGTGGTTTCGCTTCCCGTCATTTGGCGCTTACCGCGAGGAGTTGGCGGCCAAACCGGCAGCGCTGAATGCCGCGTGTCTGGTGGGCCACACCACGTTCCGCGTAGCGGTGATGGACAGGCTCGACCGCGCCGCCACGCCCGGCGAGATCGCCAAAATGCGGGAAATGGCGCGTGAGTCGATGGCTTCCGGCGCCATCGGCGTATCCACCGGCACGGCGTATCCGCCAGCCGCATCCGCGCCCACGGAGGAGATCATCGAAGTGTGCCGCCCGGTGGGCGAATACGGCGGGTTGTACGTCACGCACATGCGCAACGAAGACGACGCCGTGCTGGATTCGATTGAAGAAACCTGCGCCATCGGCAAGGCGCTGAATGTGCCCGTGGTGATTTCGCATCACAAAA
>SYEN01000115.1 GCA_005800795.1 Burkholderiales bacterium
AACCCTGCAAAGCGCTGTGGCGTTTTCAGCTTGGCGCCGATGGTTGTCACCGACATCGACGAGGTGTTGGACACCATGATGCAATCGGGCGTGACGATATTCTCAAGCTCGGCAAACAACGCGCGCTTGGCGTCGAGGTTTTCCACAATCGCCTCGATCACCACATGGCACGGGTTCATGTCTTTGTGCGAGTCGACAATGGAGATGCGCGCCGTGGCAGCA
Source organism: Burkholderiales bacterium (assembly GCA_005800795.1). Classification (GTDB taxonomy): domain Bacteria; phylum Pseudomonadota; class Gammaproteobacteria; order Burkholderiales; family SG8-41; genus UBA5216. Next base: position 223 of record SYEN01000115.1, read on the forward strand.
GCGGCATCTTCCTTCGACATCTGGCCTTTTTCGGCCGCGCGCTCCAGCATTTTGCCAATGAAATCCTTGGCTTCCGCCGCAGCGCCTGGCCGGGCATCCGTCATCAGCACATTCATGCTGCCTGCCGCCGTCACCTGCACAATGCCGCGACCCATTGCGCCAGTCCCGATGACGCCGACAACAAGGTCAGGCCGGTTAACATCCAGCTTCATGAAAAATCCGTATAAAACAATTAGTTACAATTATCGCCCGAGCGGCATTCAACGATGAATTATAGGCGCACGCCGAGTGGGTGGCAATCCATCGGTAGTCATGAATCCGTGAAAGGTGCCCGGCGTGATTGCGCAGGCACCTGTTAATGCACTTTGACAGCGGTTGATACAAGACAACGCTGGCCCTTGTAGCAGCGCGCCTGTCGTGGGAAAATTACTCGTCTGGGTCAGGTTTCGTTGATTAATATTAATCGGGAGAGATCTCTGTCATGGAAAACGTATCAAATTCACCGAATTTTGCGGCAGCCCCTCTAACCTTTAGCGTGTGGCAAGAGCTTTGGGACGGCAACGTTCAGGATCACCCTGACCAGGGTGTGTGCATCGCCGTCAAGGCGGATGTCGACAACAAGCCCACCACGTTGTTGCATTTCAACTGCTTTGACTTTGAGCGCAGCTACATTTACGGTCCGGAAAATCCCGATCTGAAAAAGGAAGGCCCGATGATGCTGGGCGGCGCTGCCAAGAGCGACCGCATGGGCCAGCTTTATCGAATGGACCCGGTCGCCGACGGCAATCCGATAGGCTGGACCATCCGCACACTCTCAACCAAGCTCGACAAAATGCTGCATCGCGCAGGCTATCCGCAAATTGCCGAACAGATCAGCTACGAAAAAGTGAATAACGTGCTGCCGGAAGTCGAAGCCTACGCGCGCGACATTCATGCGACCAAGCGCAACACCGTCAAACACAATCGCGGCACGCACGTCTACGAGTGCGGGCAGGTGAAAGTCGGCCTCGAAATGCGGCGGTTGCCGGTGGGCGACGGTGGCCTGGCCATACACGTAATGGCGGATATCGGTGGCGGCCCCAAAGGTAAGCACACGGAAGAGACCGAGATACTCGCCTTTGACCTTTTCTGGGACGGCCCGCATTATCACTACGGCCCGCGTAACAAAAACCATCGCGTTTACTGGGATCGCACGCTGGTCGACAACCCGCTGGAATGGGTGCTCGATCAGTTTGAAAACCGCAAGCTCGGACAGATGATCGAGCGCGCCGGCTACCCAGGCATTGCCGCAGAACTCGACGTGGAAAAATTTGCTTCGATGTTGCCGGAAATCAAAAAGAAAGCGCGCGAGCTGTCGGATGAAGGTTTACGGCTGACCGGTAAGCCCGGGTTGCCGCTGGAGCCTACGCCGAATCTGGCGGGGCGCGCCTGATTCATTCGACTCCCGCGTCTGCGGGTACGCGCGCAAAGAAATCCCCTCGTGCCTGAATGGCCGAGGGGATTTTTCTTGCCGATTACATTGTTGGCAAGCGCATTCTGTGTCATGCGGCATCCTTTTTGGAAAGCGCTGCTCCGGCTTGGCACGCCAGGTACCAAGCCCGGAATTGAGCGATAATCTGCAGCCATGTGCCGGCTCAACGCGCAACGGCGACAAGCCAGGCGTCGCTTAAGTATCTGTTTTTATTGATAAAATTTCCGGGGAAGAATACCAATGGCACTGAACGAAGAACAAGGCAAAGCCTATATGCAAAAGCTGCTGTCCACCATGGTGGCGCAGAAAGGCTCTGACCTGTTTATTTCGGCGGATTTTCCGCCGAGCATGAAGGCGAATGGCTTGATGCAGCCGATGGCGACACAGAAGTTGACCGGCGAAATCACCCGCACGCTGGCGTACTCGTTAATGAATGACGTGCAGCGCGCGGAGTTCGACAAGGAATTCGAATGCAATTTTGCGATGTCGATCCCAGGTATCGCGCGGTTTCGCGTCAACGTGTTTGTACAACAGCGCTGCGTAGGCATGGTGATCCGTACCATTCCTGCGGAGATTCCCAACTTCGACAAAATGGGGCTGCCGCCGATTCTCAAAGACGTCATCATGAACAAGCGCGGGCTGGTGCTGGTGGTGGGCGGCACGGGCTCAGGCAAATCCACGTCGCTGGCGGCGATGATCGATCACCGCAACGCCACCTCACCCGGCCACATCATCACCGTGGAAGACCCGGTGGAGTTCGTGCATACCTCCAAGCAATCGCTGATTACCCACCGCGAAGTCGGCGTCGATACGCACACCTGGCATCACGCGCTGAAAAACACGCTGCGGCAAGCGCCGGACGTGATTCTCATCGGCGAAATCCGTGACGCCGAGACCATGGAACACGCCATCGCCTTCGCCGAAACCGGCCACCTATGTCTGGGGACGCTGCATGCGAACAGCGCCAATCAGACCATCGAGCGCGTGATCAACTTTTTCCCTGAGGAGCGGCGCAATCAGCTGTTGATGGATTTGTCAGCCAACCTGCGCGCCATTGTCGCCCAGCGGCTGGTGCGTACCGAAGACGGCAAGGGCCGCAAAGCCGCCATCGAAATCATGCTCAATACACCCAATGTCGCGGAGCGCATTTTTAAAAGCGAGTTTGGCGATATCAAGGGCGTGATGACCAAATCACGCGAGCTCGGCATGCGTACCTTCGACGGCGCACTGTTTGATCTTTACGATGAAGGATTCATTGCTTACGAAGAAGCCATCCGCAACTCGGATTCGGCCAACGAATTGCGTTTGAACATCAAATTGAAGAGCAAGCGCGGCGAACCGGTATCGAACAGCACGTTCGGATTTTCCATGCAGGAGGAGGAGCCAAAGCCCGCCGCAGCGGCCGAAGGCGCGGAGAAGAAAGACGAGAAGGTGGAAGTGAAGAAATAAAGCGCATGGCCAAGCACCCTGCCCTGCGCTCGATCGCCGCCCCCAATTCCACTCCCTACTCCGGCCACTACTCCGGTCTTAGCCCAGCCTCTTTAATCACCTTCGCCCAGCGCTGAATTTCAGCATTCATGAATTTCGAAGCAGCTTCGGACGTTGAACCGACGGCCTCGCCACCTTCTGCGGCGTAGCGTTTGCGCACGTCAGCGTTGTCGATGGTTTTTGCAGTACTCGCGTGAATGCGTGTGATCAGCGCACGTGGCGTTTGTGCCGGTGCCATCAGCATAGACCATGCCGTCGCCTCGTAACCCGGTAGCCCGCTTTCTGCGACCGTGGGTACAGTGGGCAGTACCGCCGAACGCGTGGTGGTGGTCAAAGCCAAGGGGCGCAGCCTGGTGGTCTGAATATGAGGTATCACCGACAGAACGGCAGCGACAATTAGCTGCAGTTGCCCGCTCAACAAATCAGTCATTGCCGGGGCAACGCCCTTGTACGGCACGTGCGTCATGTCTACTTTACTCATGCTGGCGAACAGCGCGGCGGCCAGATGCGGCCCGGTGCCCACGCCCGACGAACCGTAGCTGATCCCGCCGGGTTTGCTGCGCGCAAACGCCACCAGTTCCTTGATGTCTTTGGCAGGCACGCCGGGATGCACTACGAAGATGCGCGGATTAATCACAATGAGGCTGATCGCCGCGAAATCACGTTGCGCATCGAACGGCAGCTTGCGCGAGAGCGTCGTGTTTATCGCCATCGCTTCGTTCGCCAGCAACAACGTGTAACCATCCGCTGGCGCGCGTGCAACGATTTCAGCGCCGATACTAGCCCCGGCGCCGGGCCGGTTGTCCACCACCACCTGCTGGCCCCAGGCATCGGTGAGGCGCTGCGCCAGCAGGCGGCCCGTGATGTCCTGTCCCGCTCCGGGCGCAAAAGGCACAATCATGCGCACAGGGCGCTCAGGATAATCGGCGGCATGCGCTAAAGCCGTACCTAGAAACGTAACGGCGGAAAAAACATAACTATTTGTTTTAATTGACTTTTTCAATTTTGAGATACACAAAGCAAGGCGTGTTAAGCACCGTGCGTTCGGCAAAATTTGCTAGAGCGGTACGACTGCATCGCCCACGCGTATTTCACCACCCGCTCCCGACAGCATACCGATGCCAAATGTCGGTTGCTGTTGCGCGAACGCTTTGAGCAGCGTCTGCATCACCTGCAAATCGCGTTCGCCGGTGCGCGGGTTGGCATGCGTGGCCAGACAGCGCACTTCGCCCTTCAACACTTCAAACTCGACTTGGCCGATGCGCAGCTTGCGTCCAATCCACGCTTGTTCTTCCCAAGCCGGCACGCCTTCGATCACGATGTTGTGTCTGAAACGCGCTTCGTCGAGGTTGGCGTCGTTAAACGCCACCGCCGCCGATGCGAGACTTTCGCGGCTGTGCAAGGTGACCATGCCTTGCGCGTTGTCCTGATAGCGCGGCGTGGCCCCATCGCCTACGAGTTTCAACGGCAGCCGCGCGGGCTGGCCTTGCAGCGGATTTTCTTCGAGCGACAACACATAGCCAGTGATCGCATCCACCAACTGCTGGCGTCCAGGCTCGCTGAGATCGGCTTCTGCAAGTAATTGATTTTCATAGGATATTTTCAGCCGCTGCGCGCGCTCGTCAAATGCGACTAGCAGCCGCGCCAGCCCCGGTGTATTCACCAACACCACGCCGTTTTGTTTGCGGCACCACTCGGTATCGCCCGCGGGGGCATCGGCAAAACGAAAATTCAACACGCGGTCTCCCGCTACGCATCCGCCCGGCAGCACGCTGATGTGATCGCAGGCTTGCGGTGTAAAACCTTTGACGGGATAACGGTAAAGCGCAACAACGTGGGGCATAGGAACCTCGAGGAAATTTGCGCTGCGGATGGCTCGTGGGCGTGCGTGCGAATGCTGTGACATTTTAGCGTAAACTCATCGGGCTAAACTGGCTCATCATCGGTTCAACATCGACGCATCAGGAGACTCCATGGAACTCAATAACAACATCGGCATCACCAGCCCCGGCGACATGGGCCAGGGCGTGGCCATGTGCATCAAGGCGCTGGGCTTTAACGTCTGCATGGCCTCCGACGGGCGCAGCGCGCGCACGCGCACTCTCGGTGAAAAAGCCGGTCTGACCGATGTGCACTCGTTGGAAAATCTGGTGAAGGACTGCGACATGGTGCTGTCGGTGCTCGACCCGGGCGCTGCGGTGACCAATGCCAAAGACCTCGCCGCCGCGTGCAAGGCCACGGGCCGCAAAATCGTGTTCGTCGAATGTAACGCCATTGCACCGGGCACCATGCACGAAATCACCGGCATCATGCAGGCCGTGGGCTGCACCGTGGTGGATGCCGGCATTATCGGCCCGCCGCCGCGCAACGGTGCCAAGCAGCGTTTTTATGTCTCCGGTCCGAATGCGGCTTTGATGCAACGGATCAACTGCGAACAGATTCAGATACGGGTGGCCGGCGAAAAAATCGGTGACGCGTCCGCAGTGAAAATGTGCTACGCCGCGTTAACGAAAGGCACCACGGCGCTGGGCACCGAGTTGTTGATCGCCGCGCGCAAACTGGGCGTCGATCAGGTGCTCGAAAACGAATTCACCGGCAGCCAAGCCGAGAAATATGATGGGTTGCTCAAGGGCGCCGCGGGCATGCCGTTCAAAGCCTATCGCTGGGTGCCGGAAATGAACGAAATCGCCAAAACCTTCGGCGACGCCGGCATGACGCCCAAAATCTATCAGGGCGCTGCCGAACTCTACGCGCAGATTGCGACTACGCCGCAAGGCAAGGAATCGCCCGAAGAAGCCCGTGCGAAAAAGCGCAGCGCAAAAGATGTCATCAACGGCCTGGCCGATACGATTTAAACCTATTATTTGCAAACAGGGAAAAGCACATGGATCTGGGATTAAAAGGTAAATCGGTACTGGTCACCGGCGGTAATCGCGGCATCGGCCTCGCCATCGCGCTGGCTTTTGCGGATGAAGGCGCAAATGTCGTCGTGTGTGGCCGTGATAAAGTAGCGCTCGCCGAAGCGGAAGCCAGGCTCAAGGCCAAGGGCGTGAAAGCGAAAGCCGTAGCGGTCGATCTCTTCACCGCGCAAGGCTGCATCACGGCCGTGCAAACCGCGGTCGACGAATTCGGTGGGCTCGACATACTGGTGAACAACGCCTCCACCGCCGTCAGCGGCAACATCGAAACCCTTGACGACGAAGGGCTGATGGAGCGGCTGACCGGCAAAACGCTCGCCTATATGCGCTGCTGCCGCGCCGCCCTGCCCCACCTGCGCAAATCCGCGCGCGGGCGCGTCATTTGCATCGGCGGTTCCGCCGTACGTCACGCTGCAGCAACGGCGCTGCCCAGCGCGCTGGGCAACTCGGCGATTACCGCATTTACCAAGCAGTTCAGCAACACAGTGGCAGCGCAGGGCATCACCGCAAACGTCGTGCATCCGCCTTTTACCAAGACCGACCGCTTCCCCGCACGCCGTGCCGCC
>SYEN01000116.1 GCA_005800795.1 Burkholderiales bacterium
CACGCCGCAGGATAGTGCATTGATCGATGCGCGCAAGGGTCTGAAAATGTTCGAGAAGGTGAACATCCCGATTCTGGGTATTGTGGAGAATATGTCGATGCACATCTGCTCGAATTGCGGCCACGAAGAGCGCATTTTCGGCGAAGGCGGCGGCGCCAAAATGGGCAAGGATTACGACATGGAGTTGCTGGGTTCGCTGCCGCTGGATATCCATATTCGCGAGCAGGCTGACTCCGGCACGCCCACGGTGGTGGCGGATCCGGCCAGCCGCGCAGCGGATATCTACCGGCAGATCGCGCGCCGCGTGGCGGTGAAAATTGCCGAGAAGCAGCAGGATCACTCTTCGGTTTTTCCAAAAATCGTGGTGCAAAATACCTAGCACACCGGGAGAACCGCATGAAATTCCGTTTCCCCGTCATCATTATTGATGAGGATTTCCGATCCGAGAATGTCAGCGGTCTGGGTATACGCGCGCTGGCCAAGGCCATCGAGGAAGAGGGCCTTGAGGTGCTGGGCGTCACCAGCTATGGTGATCTTTCTTCATTTGCCCAGCAGCAAAGCCGCGCTTCGGCATTTATATTGTCGGTGGACGACGAGGAGTTTTCCAAGGAAAAGGCGGCGTCCACCATCTCGGATTTGCGCGGCTTTGTCGAAGAAATCCGTTTTCGCAACGCCGATATTCCGATTTTCCTCTATGGTGAAACGCAGACTTCGCGTCATATTCCGAACGACGTACTGCGCGAACTGCACGGCTTTATTCATATGTTCGAGGATACGCCAGAGTTTGTCGCGCGCTACATCGTGCGCGAGACTAAATCGTATCTCGACGGCCTCGCGCCGCCGTTTTTCCGCGCGCTCACACACTATGCGCAGGATGGATCGTACTCGTGGCACTGCCCTGGGCATTCCGGCGGCGTGGCGTTTCTGAAAAGCCCGGTGGGGCATATGTTTCACCAGTTCTTCGGCGAAAACATGCTGCGCGCCGACGTATGCAACGCGGTGGATGAACTCGGCCAGTTGCTCGATCACTCCGGCCCGGTGGCGGCGTCCGAGCGCAACGCAGCGCGCATTTTCAATTGCGACCATCTGTTTTTTGTCACTAACGGCACCTCCACCTCGAACAAGATTGTGTGGCATTCGACGGTGGCGCCCGGTGACGTCGTGCTGGTGGATCGCAACTGTCACGTGTCGATTTTGCACGCGATCACCATGACCGGCGCGATCCCGGTGTTCCTGATGCCCACGCGCAACCATTTCGGGATCATCGGGCCGATTCCGCTCGACGAGTTCAAGTGGGAAAACATCGAGAAAAAAATCAAGGCGCACCCGTTCGCCAGCAAGGTGAAATCGAAGCCGCGCGTGCTGACGCTGACACAAAGCACGTACGACGGCATTGTTTATAACGTCGATACGTTGAAGGAAATGCTGGACGGCCATGTTGATACGCTGCATTTCGACGAGGCGTGGCTGCCGCACGCGACCTTCCACGAATTTTACAAGGGCATGCACGCCATCGGCCGTGATCGTTCGTCGTGCCGGGAATCGATGGTGTTTTCCACGCAATCCACGCACAAGCTGCTCGCGGGGTTGTCGCAGGCGTCGCAAATCCTCGTGCAGGATTCGCAAAAGCGTAAGCTCGATCATCACACGTTCAACGATGCCTATTTGATGCACACTTCCACCTCGCCGCAATACGCAATCATCGCGTCATGCGACGTGGCGGCGGCAATGATGGAGCCGCCGGGCGGCGCCGCGCTGGTGGAAGAATCGATTCTGGAGGCGCTGGATTTCCGCCGCGCCATGCGCAAGATCGACGCCGAGTTTGGTAAGGACTGGTGGTTTAAGGTGTGGGGGCCGGAACGCCTCGCTGACGAAGGCATCGGCAACCGCGAGGACTGGATGCTGCGGTCGAACGAACGCTGGCACGGTTTCGGCAATCTCGCGCCGGGCTTTAATATGCTCGACCCGATCAAATCCACGGTCATTACGCCGGGGCTGGATGTCACCGGCAAGTTCGCCAAGACCGGCATCCCCGCCGCCGTGGTCACCAAGTATCTCGCCGAGAACGGCATTATCGTGGAGAAGACGGGTCTGTATTCCTTCTTCATCATGTTCACCATCGGTATCACCAAGGGCCGCTGGAACACATTGGTCACCGAGCTGCAACAGTTCAAGGATGACTACGCTGGCAATAAGGCGCTGTGGCGCATCCTGCCGGAGTTCGTCGCCAAACATCCGCGTTATGAGAAAACCGGCTTGCGTGATCTGTGTGATCAGATCCACGAGGTCTACAAGGCCAACGACGTGGCCCGGCTTACGACGGAAATGTATTTGTCGGATATGCAGCCGGCGATGCCGCCGGCCGACGCATGGTCGCGCATGGCGCACCGTGAAATCGAGCGAGTCGAAATCGACAACCTCGAAGGCCGCGTGACAAGTTCGCTGCTGACGCCGTACCCGCCGGGCATACCGCTGCTGATTCCGGGCGAGCGATTTAACGCCACTATCGTGCGCTTCCTCAAATTCGCTCGAGAATTCAATCAAAAATTTCCTGGTTTTGAAACCGACATTCACGGGTTGGTGAAGGAAAACTCGACCGATAACGGTGGTAAAGTAATGCGGTACTGCGTGGATTGCGTGCTGGCTTGACCGCATACGCGCGCAAACGTTTCGCAGGGGGAGATGTAATGAATTTATGTAAGTATTTGTTTTTATTGATATTTATTTATGTTTCGCCCGTGCTGGCGTAATCAGCACCCGATCTGGGGCAAGCGCGGCAACTGGTGCAGTCCGCGCAGTATGCCGCCGCATTGAAGCTGCTCGCGCCGTACGAAGACTCACAGGCTGGCAATGTCGAATTCGATTATCTGCTGGGCGTTACTGCGCTGGAAACGGGTGATGCGAGCCGGGCGACTATCGTTCTTGAGCGTGCGTTGATCGTAAATCCCAACCACGCCGGTGCGCGGCTTGATCTGGCGCGTGCCTACTTCGCGCTGGGTGATCGCGAGCGCGCGCGCACCGAATTCAACGCTGCGCTGGTGCAGGATCCGCCAGTCAATGCGCGTGCGGCGATCAACGCGTATCTTGCGCGTATCGATGGCGGGTCAAGTGGTACGGACCTTGTTGGCAGCGGCATGGCGGCCACGCGGATGGCCGGCTATCTGGAATTCATGGCTGGGCGCGACACCAATGTGAACAACGCCACCAGTCAAGGGCAAATTTTCGTACCGGTGTTCGGATTCAGCGTCCAACTCGCGCCGACCAGCTTGCGCACACCGGATAATTTTCTGTCACTCGGCGGTGGCGGCGAGATTTCACACGCGCTCAATGCGAGCACGTCGCTGTTTGCGGGCGGCGATGCGCGGCTGCGTCGCAACCAGCATACCGACACCTATAGCTACAACCAGTTCGACGTGCGCGGCGGCTTGCAACATGCGCTCAGTGCGGCGACGCTGGTGCGTGTCTCGGTTGCGCATCAGCAGTATTACCTCGACCACAACAACTATCGCGGCGCCAGCGGATTGAATCTCGAATGGCGCCACGCGCCATCGGAGAAAGGCCAGTTTTCAGTGTTTGGCTCTGGCAGCCGCGTACGTTACAAAGATACCGCTCAAACCGCCAACGATGTGGATTTGGGCGTGCTGGGTGCAGGCTATACGCACGCGTTGAACACGGGGTCTCGCACACTGGTCAGCGTCAGTGCGGTGGCCGGCCACGAGCGTGACGTGGGCCAGCGTATCGATGGCGACCGTAAGCTGTATGGTCTGCGTGCCGGTGCGCAAACCGGCTGGGGCGCACGTGTCGATCTATATGCTTCTGCGGGTTATCAGCAAAGCCGATATCAATCGGATAACGTGGTGTTCATGCAAAAGCGCAGCGACAATCAAACCGACTTGGCATTGGGCGCAGTGTGGCGCCTCACCGAGGTCTGGCAGTTGAGGCCACAACTCACCTACACGCGAAACGCGTCGAATATCGACATTTATGCTTATACCCGCTACGAGGCGTCCATTACGCTACGGAGGGATTTCAAATGAGTATTTCAGAAAAATTCAATAAAATCAATTATTTACAGTTATTTGTAAGTTGCGTAGCCGGGTTGGTTTTGGCCGCAGCTCAGTTTGCGCACGCGACGCC
>SYEN01000117.1 GCA_005800795.1 Burkholderiales bacterium
CGAAGAAAAAGACCTCGCCGAATGGGCCGAGGTCAAACAGTTTCCGATCATCCCATGCACCCTGTGCGGCTCGCAGGAAAACCTGAAACGCAAGGAAGCCAAGGCGCTGCTACGCGAGTGGGAGAAAAAATTTCCGGGGCGCGTGGAGACGGTGCTGACGGCTTTGCAAAATATCACGCCATCGCATATGCTGGATCGGCAGCTATTTGATTTTAAAGGTGTTTTTGCAACGGGATTGGCTGATCCTGATGGGGATAGGGCGTTTGACGAGGATAAGATTGTTTGATACGCCAGTTGTCTACAACTTCTTACCACTGGGGAACGACTGTTGAATCGTTCAAAAACTGGCCCTATGCGACGACGCCGTGGCGGTACAGGCAGGTCACTGCGGGGCAGCGGCGCCTGAAGAAATCAGCTGAAACTCGCCTTGCGCACAAGGTGCAAAGCCGTTCGGCCAAGGAGAGACAAATTTGCACAAGAGCCGGAAATTGCTCGGCGCATCCGGATTCACCCGTTCCACCGTAACTCGAACATTTCCCTGACCTACCTGATCCATCACCGTTGAAAACTCAGCCGAGTAGTACCGCGGCACGTAGCCCACCATTGACATCGGGTCATCCGTGCGTAGCAGCAATGCCATGGGATCAGATTTGTTCTGCCTGTCCTGCATCACGAACAATCGTTCGTCTACATGCAGCGCAGCTGCGCGTGCTTGATCCTTCTCGCTCAGGTGACGCAGGCCATGCGAGAAGAAATGAACTTCGTATCGATTTTGAGCACTCGGTTCCGGGCACGGAACAATTTCTAGGGAATCCGTCGCGCGCTGGCCGCCGCTACGAGCCAGCATCTCCATCTCATCGGCTTTGGTCTCGTCCAACCCCAGCCATTTCAGATAGTCGCGATACTCAGGACGCGATTTTGGCAACAGCCGATTGGCAAACAGCGGGAATAATTCGTTGGATAGGTAAACCACGCCCAAATCCAGCATGCGTCCGAAGGGCACGAATTTCTTAGATGTCTTTGCGCCTCGTGTATATGCGAACTGGTAAGTCCCCTGGTCGTACGATAGCCGTCCGACCGGATGCCACGTGCGGGTGTCGGGGTCCTGCCATGTCACGAAAAGTTTATGCATATCCTGTCTGTTACCACGCGAGCAACCGTGCACGGTTGATTTCCAGCAATCGTACCGCGAATCGGCGCGCGGCGTCACTTATTTCCGATTCCGGGATTCGTTTCACAATTGCCTCGAACTCCTGCACTGACACTTTGTCCAACCAAGATATCCAATATCGGGCCGCAGGGGGCGAAATTCTAGCGGCTTCCTTAAAGGCCTCCAGAGTCTTTAACGGCTTCACCCCACCCAAGGTGTAAAACGCTGACTCGGCTCTACTTGCATAATGCTCCATAGAATCCCCGCTGTCGCGTGTATTGAGCCGGCGCAAACGAGATTCATCGCGTTCATTTCGCCCGAGGCTCGATGCATGGTCGAATGTTGGAGATAATGTAACCTGTTGATTTTTATCAATAATTAATGCCCAGTTCTCGTGGTGGCGGTCCTGATTGGCGACTAGTGCATCAAGCATCAGATAACCGACAAATACATCACCAGCACTGCGAAATTCCGTTGGAGGTACGAACCCCATCGGATAACCCAAGCCCCTCGAACGCACGACCGACATCACACGCGTTATCCTGTGCTGGCGCGCCCTGTACCGCTGGGCGTACTGGTAACCCCTAACAATTTTCGCCAACAGCTCGTTGCCGAACACTAAGCGCCCGCCATCAGGCACAAAAGTCTCCGAAACCACGCCCTTGCGGCCTTTCCAAGTAGCCAATTCATACTCCGCATGAGGAATGCCCAGCAGACGGCAGATTTCGCAGCCCACTTTCTCCGCCCAATGCTCACTAGACTCAGGCCGGCCTTCCTTGTACAACACCCGCTTACCGTCGGCGGAATACCAGAACTTTGACTTGGTGCCCAAGGCCTCCAGCATTTCGCCCGCGTGATCCGGGACGTGGATGATCGGATAGGTCATGCCCAATCTCGCGGCAACACGTACCTACGCTCCCTTAATCAACAAATTCACCAGCACCTGCTTGTAAATCTTCTGCAGCGGTTCGATCTCCTCCACGCCCACGCATTCGTTGAGCTTGTGGATCGTCGCGTTGGTCGGGCCGAACTCCACCACTTGCGGGCAGATGTCGGCGATGAAGCGGCCATCTGAGGTGCCGCCGGTGGTGGATAGCTCGGTGTCTACGCCGGTTACCGACTTGATGGCCTTGGCGATGGCATCCACCAGGTCGCCGCGCGGCGTGAGGAACGGCCGCCCATCAACGCGCCACTCGATGTCGTAATGCACGCCGTGTTTATCGAGGATGTTGACCACGCGCGTTTCCAGCGACTCGATGTTGCTGGCGGTGGAGTGCCGGAAGTTAAAGCGCACCGTGGCAGAGCCGGGAATCACGTTGTTCGCGCCCGTGCCAGAATTAAAATTGGAAATCTGCCACGTCGTCGGCGGAAAATATTCGTTGCCGTTGTCCCATTTGGTTTGTGCGAGTTCGGCGATGGCCGAGGCGACTTCGTGGATCGGGTTGCGCGCCATGTCGGGATACGCCACGTGGCCTTGAATGCCTTTCACCGTGAGCACGCCGGTGAATGAACCACGGCGGCCGTTTTTGATCATGTCGCCGAGTTTTTTCACCGAGGTCGGCTCACCCACCACGCAGTAATCAAGCTTTTCGCCGCGCGCGGCGAGCATTTCCACCATGCGCACGGTGCCGTCAATCGCCGGGCCTTCTTCGTCTGAGGTGAACATCACCGCCAGCGAACCGGGATGATCCGGGTGTTCATTGACGAATTCGCGGATCGCCAGCACGAAGGCCGCGAGCGAGGTTTTCATGTCGGCAGCGCCGCGCCCGTAGAGCCAGCCGTCCCGGATCGTCGGCGTGAAAGGGTCGCTCGTCCATTGATCGAGCGGCCCGGTGGGCACCACGTCGGTATGACCTGCAAAGCAAATCAGCGGCTTGGCCGTGCCGCGCCGCGCCCACAGATTGCTCACGCCACCCCTATCGATGCGTTCGCATTTGAAACCCAGCGGTTCCAGTAACGGAATGAGGATGTCGAGACAGCCTGCGTCGTCCGGGAACTGCGACTTGCAGCGGATAAGTTGTTGGGTGAGTTCGAGGGTGGTGATTTCCACGGGCTGCGCTCCTTGATAGACCGCGAATCTTATCAAATTGCGGGTAGAATGCCGTCCCATTCGCCAACCATTTTCACTTGTGCCATGTCCACCAAACCCGCCCTGATCATCTCGCACCGTTGCCACGCCGTATTCGGCGCCGAACTCACCGCCGCAGTCGCCCGCTTGAAACTGCCGCACGAGGTGGCGGCGCTGCCCGAGGACAAGGACGCGCGGCTGTCGGACGCCGATGTCGCGCGCGGCGAAATTGCTTTTTATTCGCAGGATCTCAACCCCACGCACGGCCGACAGTTTTTCTCCGCCGTGCGCAAAGGGCCGAACATGAAGTGGATCCATGTGTTCAACATCGGCGTGGATCATCCGATTTATACGGAAATGCAGGAACGTGGCGTGCGCGTCACCACCTCCGCCGGCACCACGGCGCAGCCGATTTCGCAGACGGCGATTACTGGCATGCTGATGCTGTCGCGCGGCTTTCCCTTCTGGATCAAGTCTCAGGCCGAACGCCGCTGGCAGCAGGTGCGGCTGCAGGATTCGCCCGCTGATTTGCCGGGGCAAACCGTGCTGGTGTATGGCATGGGTTCCATCGGCGCGGAGTTCGCGCGGCTCGCCAAGGCACTGGGCATGCACGTCATCGGCGTGCGCCGAACACCACAACTGGCGCGCAAAGCCAATGATCCGGTGGACGAAATGCACACGCCGGATCAAATCGATAAGCTGTTGCCGCGCGCGCAATGGCTGATGCTGTGCTCGCCGCTCACCAGCGAGACACGCAAGCTCATGAACGCGCAACGGTTGGCACTGTTGCCCAAGGGCGCGCACGTGCTGAATGTGTCGCGCGGCGAAGTGATCGACGAGGCCGCCATGATTGAGTCTCTGAAGGGCGGTCATCTCGCCGGCGCATATCTCGATGTGTTTGAGCAGGAGCCGCTGCCCGCCGAATCGGCGCTGTGGGATTTGCCGAACGTCATCATCACGCCGCACAACTCGACCAGCTCGCGCGGCAATGAGCGGCGCGTGTTCGACTGCTTTACGCGCATACTTGAGCAGTGGGCCAACAAGCAGTCGCCGCTGACCAATGAAGTGCTGCGCACCGGGTAAATGCCTAACCAGCGCCGAGCAAAGGCCAGAAAATAATGTCATTAAAACAAATACTTACGTTAGGCCTGTTGTTGGGCGCGGCGACCGCTTACGCGCAAGGCTACCCGGCAAAATCCGTGCGCATCGTCGTTCCGTTCGCGGCGGGCGGCAACACCGACTTTACCGCGCGCACTATAGCCGCCAAGCTCACCGAAAATTTGGGCCAGCAATTTCTGGTGGATAACCGCCCCGGCGGTTCCACCAATATCGGCTCTGACATGATCGCGAAGTCGCCGCCCGACGGCTATAACATTCTGATGGGCGGCGCAGCCAATGCCATCAACGTGGCGGCGCTGGCCAAGGTGCCGTTTGATTTGCAACGCGATCTGACGCCGGTTGTGTTGTGCGTGAAGGGGGCGAATGTATTGTCGATACACCCGTCGTTGCCGGCGAAAAATCTCAAGGAACTGATTGCGCTGGCGAAAGCGAAACCGGGGCAACTGAATTTCGGCACGTCTGGCGTGGCGAGTTCCAATCATATGGCCGGTGAATTGTTCATGTCGATGGCGGCGATCAAAATGAATCATGTGCCCTACAAGGGCAATTCGCAGGCCATGACCGATCTGCTTGGCGGCCACGTCGAAATGTCCATCAGCGGCGTGCCGGTGCTGGTGCCGCACATCAGGAGCGGGCGTATCCGCGCGGTGGCCATCGGCAGCCTGAAACGCTTTGCCGCCATCCCCGACGTGCCTACCTTCGACGAGCAGGGACTGAAGGGCTACGAGGCGTCAACCTGGTTCGGCTTCATGGCACCGTCAAAAACGCCTCGCGATATTATCGCCCGGCTAAGCAGCGAGACCGGCAAGATTCTCGCCAGCAAGGAAATCCGCGAGCGCTATCAGACGGAAGGTCTGGAACCGCAGGGCGGCTCGCCGGAGAGCTTCGCGAAATTCATCGCCTCGGAAATCGCGCTTTACACGCGCGTGGTGGAGGCGGCGAAATTGCCGAAGTTGTAAGGTGTTGGGGTAGGGTTGCAATTCTGAAAGCGCATTCAAGAATTCCCCTTCAGCGCTTCTGCCCCTACACCAAAGCCCTCATTCTGGCGAAAGCCAGAATCTAGGTTGTAACCAGTGCTGAAGGCCAAATTTCAAGACGCTTTGCATCGGTTTACAACCTGGGTTCCAGCTTTCGCTGGAACGACGGTTTGGAGACGCCTCGCTCCGGGACACTTGACCGTATGCGCTGCCCTAGCGGTTCAACCGCGTCTCCACAATCCGCGCAAACACGCTGGCGCCCAGCGGCAACGCCGCATCGTTGAAGTCATACGCGGGGTTGTGCACCTCGCACGCACCCTCGCCAGCACCGTTGCCGATGTTGAAGTAACAGCCAGGCACTTTTTCCAGCATGAAGGAAAAGTCTTCCGAGGCGACGATCAGATTTGGGTTGCGATTGACGTTGCCCACGCCCGCTACTTCGGTACATATGGCGGCGGCGAACTCGGCTTCCCTGGCATCGTTGACGGTGGGCGCGAAGGTCACGCGAAAATCCAGTTCCGCCGTCGCGCCGTAGGCTTCGGCCGTGGCCTTGACCACGCGCCGCATGGCGTTTTCGATTTGCGCCATCACTTCGGGGGTAAACGCGCGCACGGTGCCGGACAACTGCGCGGTTTGCGGAATCACGTTGTAAGCGTCGCCGCTGTGGATTTTGGTGACCGACACCACCGCCGGGTCGACCGGTCGCAGGTTGCGCGCGACGATGCTTTGCAACGCAACGACCATATGCGAAGCCACCAGCACCGGATCGATGCCCGCTTCGGGCCGCGCGCCGTGTGCACCCTTGCCGGTGATGTGGACATCAAAAAACGCGCCGCCCGCCATCATCGGCCCCGCGCGCACCGCAAACTGGCCCACCGGCAGCCCTGGCCGGTTGTGCATGCCGAATATGGCCTCGCAGGGAAATTTGTCGAACAGGCCGTCGGCAATCATTGCACGCGCGCCGCCGATGCCTTCTTCGGCCGGCTGAAAAATGAAATTCACCACACCGTTAAAGCGCCGCGTTTCCGCGAGGTATTTCGCCGCACCGAGCAGCATGGTGGTGTGCCCGTCGTGCCCGCAGGCATGCATGCAGCCCTCATGCGTCGAACGGTGCTCAAAGGTGTTGGCCTCGTGGATCGGCAAGGCATCCATGTCCGCACGCAGGCCCACGGCGCGCGTCGAATTTCCGGCACGCAGCACGCCCACCACGCCGGTTTTACCGATGCCGGTGTGCACCTCAAGGCCGTATTCACGCAGCTTCTGTGAGACGATGGCCGCGGTGCGGTTTTCTTCAAACCCCAGCTCCGGGTGTGCGTGAATGTCGCGCCGCCAGCGCGTCATTTCGTCCTGCATGACTTCGATGGATTCGATGACTGCCATGATATTCCCCCAAGTGTAGTTTTCGCCGCCGTCACAGGCTCACGGCAAATAGATTACACCATGCGCGTGCCATCACGGCTCCCGTAAAGGCTGCGCGAGTTGTGTGGGGCGGCCTTGGCCTATAAACTCATCTGCGACAGCAGTGATTGCCGTCGCTTTGGCCCACGCTTTGCGCCGCACCACCCATCATCAGGAGACCCCATGCGCATCCACAACCTTTACACCGACGAAAAAGGCGAGTCCCACTTCCGCGACATTGATGTCGAATGGGCCGAAGAACGGCGCGGCAGCAAGTTATCGAAGCGCCTGCCCGCCACCGGCATCATCTTTCGTGAAACCCAACCGGAGAACACCGTAGACTGGCACAACGCGCCTCGCAAGCAGTACATCGTCAACCTGCAATCGGGCGTGAAAATCACCGCCAGCGATGGCGAAAGCCGCGAAATCGGCGTCGGCGAAGTGCTGCTGGTTGAAGACGTCAGTGGCAAGGGGCATCTGTCACAAGGGCTGGGCGGGTTGCGGCGCAGTTTGTTTATCCCGGTAGACTAGCGCCGGAACCGCTTCACATCAGACTGTATCGCTCACGGTCGGCAAAAAGCGCAGGGAGGTAAATTATGCTTAAAAACAAATACTTACATAAACACCTTGCTGAATTAGCCGTGCTGCTGTCAATACTGTGTGCGCTTTGGCCGGCGGGGCCACTGCGGGCGCAACCTGCGGCTACCGGCGCCAGCTCTGCCTGGTTACCCACCAAAAACATCGAAATCATTCACGGCTCCGCGCCCGGCGGCAGTAACGACAAGCGCGCGCGTGAAATCGAAAAAGCGCTGGCGGAAACCAAGTTGATTCCAACGTCGATGACGGTGGTCAGCAAGGCCGGTGGCGGCGGTTCGATTTCGATGGCGTATGCCAACACGCATCCGGGTGATGGGCACTATCTGCTGCTGGGCGGCTCGACCATGATCAGCAATCACATCATTGGCGCCTCGAAAATGAACTACACCGATTTCACGCCGATAGCGTCGCTGATGAACGACTACATCGTGTTCGCGGTGAACAGCGAGTCGCCGCTACAAACTGGCAAGGATTTGCTCGACCGTTTGAAAACCAAGCCGCAATCGCTGTCCATTGGCTTTGCCAGTGCGTTCGGCAACAGCCGCCACATTGGCGCGGGTATGCTGATGCGCGCGGTGGGCGGCAACCCGCGCGACTTGAAGGTGGTGGTGTTCAAAGGCTCGGCCGAGGCGATCAGCGCATTGCTCGGCGGGCACATCGACGTGGCGATCCTCGGCGCGATCAACTCAGTTGTGCATTTGGGCGGCGGCAAGATGCGCGTGTTGGCGGCGGCCACGCCCCGGCGCTTTCACGGCGCGCTGGCGCATGTGCCGACGTGGAAAGAGCTTGGCGTCGATGTAGTGTCGGGCAGTTGGGGCGGCGTGTTTGGCCCGCGCAACCTGCCTGCCGCACAACTCGCGTACTGGGAAGAAGCCATGCGGCGCGTGGCGCAAAATCCCGGCTGGAAAGCCGATCTGGAAAGAAACTACTGGCTGGATGATTTTGCGGTGGGCGCGCAGTTGCGTAAAGAGTTGGAGAAGGATTACGCGGAGACGCGTAAGGTGCTGGCGGATGTGGGGTTGGCGAAGTAGGGTAGTGCAGGATGTCTGATGCTTGGAGGGTTTTCAGAATTTTATGTTTTTGTAATTTGTTAGGCGTTGTTGAATTGATCTTCAAAGCGAATCATAAGCTGACTCATGGCTTGTTTCCAGTTCTGAATAGGCATCGTCCAGCGCTGGCTGATATTGCGTAAGCCCAATACAAGAGCTTGATGGCGGCCTCATCATTGGGAAATGACGCGCGCGTCTTGGTGATTTTGCGCAAACTGTAGTTCACGCTCTCAATCGCGTTGGTCGTGTAGATCACTCTGCGTATTTCTGGCGCATAGGCAAAGAACGGGATGAGGTGCGCCCAGTGATTGCGCCACGACTTGGCGATCTGCGGATAGGTGTAATCCCATTTTTGCGCAAATGCATCCAGCGCCGTTTGTGCCTCGTCGACCGTGGTCGCAGTGTAGATGGCGCGCAGATCAGCAGCGACGGCCTTACGCTGTTTCCAGCTGACATAGGCCAGGCTGTTGCGCACCAGATGCACCAGACACAGCTGCACCTCGGCATGGGGATAGACTGCAGCGATGGCTTCGGGGAAACCCTTCAGGCCATCCACGCAGGCGATCAGGATGTCGTTCACACCCCGGTTCTTAAGCTCCGTGACCACGGAGAGCCAGAACTTGGCCCCTTCCGTTGACGCGGTCCACAGGCCCAGCACTTCCTTGATCCCGTCGGTGTTAACCCCGATGGCCATGTAAATGGCACGGTTAGCGGCGTTTCCCGCCTCACGCGTCTTGACCATCAGGCAGTCCAGATACAGGATCGGATAGAGCCGATCCAGGGGCCGTGACTGCCAGGCGCGCACTTCGTCGGCAACGGTGTCGGTGATGGCCGAGATCAGCACGGGAGAAACCTCGGCGCCGAACATTTCCTGCAGATGCGCAGCAATCTCCCGGGTGCTCATGCCGCGCGCGTAGAGCGACAGGATGCGCTCATCGAAGCCGGGCACCCGGCGCTGGTGCTTGGCGATCAGTTTTGGGGTAAAGCTGGCGTCACGGTCACGCGGTATGGCAATCTCGATTTCGCCAAACTCACCGGTGATGGTCTTGGCTGGACTGGCCATTGCGCACGTTGCCGCTGGCGTTGGTTACCGCACCGTAGTGGGCGTGGCCCAGATGCTGATTCATTTCCGCCTGCAGCGCCGCTTCTATGACGGCTTTGGTCAATTGCTTGAGCATGCCGTTCTCGCCTATCAGGTCGGCGGGTTTCTTGTAGTTCGCTATCACGTGATCCAGCAATGCTTGCGGAATCACTGATTTCGTTTCGCTGCTGTCGTTCTTGTCGGTCATTACGGCTCCTTGGTTTCGGTCGGAGCCTAACAAATTTCAATCTACACAAAATTCCTCACACCCTCGATGCTTGCTTCGCCTTGCAAGATGCCAGCGCCCTACCAACACTGTCGTTCCCGCGCAGGCGGGAACCCATAACACCGTGTCCAAGCGCTACTGCGTCTACTTGCTCGCAAGCAACCGCTACGGAACGTTGTATCTAGGCGTAACGTCAGACCTCATCAAACGCACTTGGCAACACCGCGAAGGTTTTGTTGAAGGCTTTGCCAACAAGCACAACATCAAGCGCCTTGTGTGGTACGAAGTGCACGACGACGCCTATGCCGCCATTACGCGCGAAAAGCAAATCAAGAAATGGCAACGCTCATGGAAAAAAACTTAATTCAGGAACGCAATCCGCAGTGGCGGGACTTGTTTGATGAGGAGGTGGGGTGAGTGTGTTATGGGTTCCCGCCTGCGCGGGAACGACAGGGTGCTTACATTGGGCATCAGCAAATTGGGCGAAGGAAAACGGGTAACATCACCTAGCCCCGTCACAGCACTGACTTCCGTCGACACCAGCAAAATGCCGATAAAAAATATCTTTAAAAACAAATACTTACAATGGGCACTTTGTGGTGCGCTGTTTGGCGCGTTTAGTAGCGCAGTCCTAGCACAAAGCTGGACCCCCACCAAAAACGTCGAGATCGTCGTCGGCTCCGCGCCCGGCGGCAGTAACGACAAAACCGGCCGCTCGATTGAAAAACTGCTCAATGAATTAAAGCTCGTGCCGACCTCGCTTACCGTGGTCAACAAGCCCGGCGGCGGCGGTAACCTCATGTTCAGTTACGTCAATTCGCACGCGGGCGACGCGCACTACCTGATGGTGGGCACCACCGCGATGGTGACTAATCACATCGTCGGCTCCAGCAAAATCAGTTATCAGGATTTCACGCCCATTGCGTCGCTGTTCAATGACTATGTCGTGTTCGCGGTGAATGCCAACTCGGTCAGTAAGTCCGGCAAGGACCTGGTCGAACGCTTGAGAAAGGAGCCGCAGTCCGTGCCGCTCGGCTTCGCCACTTCCCTCGGCAGCCACAACCACATCGCAGCGGGGCTGTTGGTGAAAACCTTCGGCGGCAACGCGCGCGAGTTGAAGGCGGTGGCGTTCAAAGGTTCGGCCGAAGCGGTGACCGCGCTGCTCGGCAGCCACCTTGAACTCGTC
>SYEN01000118.1 GCA_005800795.1 Burkholderiales bacterium
CACCAGAAAACTCATGCGGGTAACGCCACTGCGCTTCCGCTGGCATCTCAACATATCCTAATACCTCATTTATTCTATTATTTAAAAATTCCTTGGTACACTTAGTTCCAGTCAATCCTTCGGCCAAAGAATCACGTACAATCAACTTAGTATTTAATGCAGCATAAGAATCTTGAAATACCATTTGCAATAAACGATTATTATTTTTTTCACCCTGCCAATCAAATTCACCTTTAGTATTATCAAACAAACCAAGAATTGCTTTAGCGATAGTTGTTTTACCTGAACCTGACTCACCTACGATAGCAATAGTTGCACCAGAATACACATTGAAACTTACGTCATCTACAGCTTTTACATCGCCAATCTTACGTTTGAAGATACCTGTATTAATAGGGAAATATTGCTTTAAATTCTTAACTGCCAATATTTTTTTCGCATCCAATGCTTTAAATAAACTTTTGACATCAAGCGACGGAATGTCTTGTAATAATTTTTTAGTATATTCATGCTTAGGATCATTAAAAAAATCTCTGGCCGCAGCATATTCAACAACTTGACCTTGACGCATCACCAACACATGATGCGCAACCTGTTGCACAACGGCCAAGTCATGACTGATAAACAACATACTCATTTGTCGCTGCTGTTGTAATTTTTGCAATAAATCCAACACCTGCGCTTGCACCGTTACATCCAGTGCCGTACTCGGCTCATCGGCAATTAGTATCTCCGGATTTGCAGCCAAGGCCATAGCAATCATTGCGCGCTGCCGCTGCCCACCGGAGAGTTGATGCGGATAGCTTCGCGCACGCACTTCCGGTTCCGGGATGCCGACGCGGGCAAGTGCTGCCACCGCGCCGCTGTGTGCGTCAACGGCGCTCATCGCCTTGTGCAATTGCAGTGACTCGGCAATTTGCCGGCCCACGGTAAAAATCGGATTCAGCGCCGTCATCGGCTCCTGAAAAATTACCGCAATGTCGTGGCCGCGCAAGGCTTGCAACGCTCCGGTTTGCATCTGCAACACGCTCTTGCCATCAAAAGTGATGTCACCCGACAACTTCGCATTTTCAATCAACCGCAGTATCGATAGTGCCGTGACCGTTTTACCGGACCCGGATTCCCCCACCAGCGCGAGTTTCTCGCCCGCATTGAGCGCAAATGACACGCGATCCACCACCCGGCGCTCGCCGAAATCGATGCACAGGTCATTGACTTCAAGCAGGCTCACCGCTCATCTCCTTCAAGCACCTTGCGCGGATCAAGCGCATCACGCAGCGCGTCGCCGATCAGAATCAGCAGCAGCAACATCACCACCAGCACGCCGAATGTCGATAGAGAAATCCACCACGCATCGAGATTTTCCTTGCCCTGATTGAGCAATTCGCCAAGGCTGGGGGTGCCCGGCGGCACGCCGAGGCCCAGAAAATCCAGACTGGTCAACGCGCCAATCGCGCCCGCCATCTCGAAAGGAATCAATGTCACTACCGGCGTCAGGCTATTGGGCAAAATATGACGCCACATGATTTTCCAATCACTCTGGCCCAGCGCTTTCGCCGCACGCACATAGTCGAGTGTGCGGTTCTTCAAAAACTCCGCACGCACATAGGCCGCCACACCCAGCCAGCCGAACAACGACAGTAGTATCACCAGCAGCGCGAAGCTAGGCGCGAACAAAGCCGACAGGATAATCAGCAGATACAACTTGGGCATTGCGCCCCAGATTTCGTTAAAGCGCTCCATCGCAATATCCGTCCAGCCCGCGAAGTAACCCTGAATCGCACCATACAACACGCCCAGCACGGTACACACCGCTGCCACGATCAGCGCAAAAAATACTGAAATGCGAAAGCCATACAGCAATCGCGCCAGCAGGTCACGTCCCTTATCGTCAGTGCCCATGAGATTGTCCGCATCCGGCCGCGACGGATTGGGGTTCTTGGCGAAGTAATTGATCGTGCGATGATGGTACGGATTCAGCGGATACAGCGCAAAATTGTCCGCCGAGGTGATGTTCTTGCGTATCTGCGGATCGAGATAATCCGTCGGCGTTGGAAAATCGCCACCGAAAGTGGTTTCCGGTAATGTCTGCACCACCGGGAAAAACCACTGCCCGTTGTAGCGCACTACCAGCGGCTTGTCGTTGGACAAAATTTCCGCGCACAGGCTGATGACAAAAATAAAGATAAAAATCAATAGGCTACAGTAACCCAGCCGATTGGAACGGAACCGCCGCCACGCACGCCGCGCCGGACTGTTGGGCGCGCGCCCTTTCACTTGGTTTTGTACCGAAGTGTTCATGGTCAATCAAACTTCACACGCGGATCCAGCAGCGGATAGCTCAAATCCCGCAGCAAGTGCGCGATCAGGCCGATGAGGGTGAAGATAAACAAGGTGCCGAACACCACCGGATAGTCGCGCCGTATCACCGATTCGTACGACAGCAACCCGAGGCCATCCAGCGAAAACAGCGTTTCGATCAACAACGCGCCGGTAAAAAATGCGCCGAGAAACGCCGCCGGAAAGCCGGTAGCCACAGGGATCATGGCGTTGCGAAACACATGCCGCCACAGCACCTTGTTTTCAGGAACGCCTTTCGCACGTGCGGTTATCACGTACTGCTTGCGGATTTCCTCTAGCATGGAGTTCTTGGTCAGCACCGTGATGAACGCAAACCCGCCCAGCACAATCGCCGACACCGGCAGCACGATGTGATGCAGGTAATCCAATACTTTGTCCCACGTGCTGAGTTCCGCCCAGTTGGTCGAAGTAATGCCGCGCAGCGGAAACCATTGCACAAAACTGCCACCCGCGAAATACACCAGCAGAATCACGCCCACTACGAAACTGGGGATCGCATAACCCAGCAAAATCACAAACGTGGTCGCGGTATCAAACGGCGTGCCGGCGCGCACTGCCTTGGCAATGCCCAGTGGAATCGAAATCGAATACACCAGAATAAACGACCACAGCCCCAGTGTGATCGATACCGGCAGCTTCTCCTTGATGAGTTGCCACACGTCTTTGCTGTGAAAGAAGCTCTTGCCCAGATCAAAGCGTGCGAACTGCCCCAGCATCTGCAAAAAGCGCTCCGGCGCCGGCTTGTCGAAACCGTAGAGCTTCTTGATTTCCTCGATCTTCGCCGTGTCCACACCCTGCCGCCCGCGATAATTGGTCTCGGTGCGCGCAGCACCCGCCTCACCGCCTGCGTCACGTCCCTGCAATTGCGAAACCATCTGCTCCACCGGCCCGCCGGGCACGAACTGAATGATGGTGAACGTGATCAGCAATATGCCAACCAGCGTGGGTATCATCAGCAGCAAGCGTTTTAGTATGTAGGACCACATCGCTATTGTTTACTCCACCACGAACGCAGCACCCAGTCTTCGGGCTGATAATACTGCGGCGCCACCGTCGGCTGTTCAAACCGCCCGGAACGATAGGCAATGCGAAACCCTTCGGCGTACCACTGTGGCACGGCGTAATGGCCGTGGCGCAGCACGCGATCCAGCGCCTTCAACCGCGCCACCAGTTCCGGCCGCGTGCGTGACGCCACCGCTTGATCCAGCAGGTAATCCACGCTGGGATCACGCACGCCGGTCATGTTGCTCGACCCCTGGTTTTCCGCAGACTTGGAGTTGAAACGATCCAGCAGTTCGCTGCCTGGCGCTTCCGTACCGCGTATGCGCACCGTGGTGAGATCAAAGTCAAAGACGTCCCAGCGCTTTTGAATCAGGGCGAAATCTGCTCGGCGGTATTTCGCCTCGATCCCCAGTTTGGCCAGCGCCTGCTGATACGGCGCGAAGGTGCGCTCGCCCGAACCGCCATCCAGATATTCCAGCACGAACGCCTCACCCTTGGCATTACGCAACGCGCCATCGCGGTAGGTCCAGCCCGCCGCGTCCAACAACGCCTTGGCCTTGCGCAAATTGCCGCGCAGGCCGTCCGGCCCGGCGGTGGACGGCGGCAACGGCACGGCATCATTGAATATCTTTGCCGGCAACTTGTCACGCAACGGCTCCAGCACCAACAATTCATCGACGCCGGGCAGGCCCTTGGCCTCGAAATCGCTGCCGACGAAAAAGCCGCGTATGCGCGCATACGAGTTATAAAACAACTGGCGGTTCATCCATTCGTAATCCATCGCCAGCACCAGCGCCTCGCGCACGCGCGCATCCTTGAACTTGTCGCGCCGGCTGTTGATGATGTAGCCCTGAAAATCCCCCGCATTCTTCGCCGTCAATTGCTTGCGGATGAGTTCGCCGCTATCAAATTTCTTGCCGGTGTAGGCACGTGCCCAGTCACGCGCCGAAAACACCTGCACGTAATCAAACTCGCCGGCCTTGAATGCCTCGGTCTGTGCAGTGTTGTCCTTGTAAATCTTGAATGTCACGCGGTCGAAGTTGAACAGGCCGCGCCGCACGTTCAGATCACGCGCCCAATAATTCGGATCGCGGTCGTAGGTAATATCACGCCCGAAATTCATGCGCCCAATCTTGTACGGCCCACTGGCGATGGGCTTGTCAGTGATGACTTCATTAAATGGTTTGCCCCTGCCCCATGCGCGGCTGAACACCGGCAGGCTACCCGCCAGCAGCGGCAATTCGGCGCTGGCACGCTTGAAGTCAAAGCGCACGGTGAGCTCACCAGTCACCACCGCGGCCTTCACGTCACCAAACACCACGCGATACTGCGGCGCCGCAGCTTTGCTCATCAGCGTGTCAAACGTGTGTTTGACATCGGCCGCGGTCACCGGCGTGCCGTCCTGAAACTTCGCTTTCGGATTGAGGCGGAACGTCACCGATAGCAGGTCTTCGGCAACCTCGATATCCTCTGCGAGCAAGCCATACGCCGTGTTGGGTTCGTCGTAGGTGCCGGTCATCAGCGTCTCGAACACCAGCGTGCCCAGCATCGGCGCCGCCGCGCCCTTCAGCGTAAACGGATTGAACTTGTCGAAATTGGTAAGCCGCGTTGGCGCCACCAACGCAATGTTGCCGCGCTTGGGCGCATTGGCATTGGCCCACTCAAAACTGAAAAAGCCCGGCGGATACTTGATATCGCCAAACTGCGCATAGGCATGCGCCGCGTGAGCCGCGCCGGCAAAAGCCTGCAGCGCGATAAACAGCGCCAGCGCCACCCCCTGCATCATGCCGTAGCCTTATTACGAATAATAAACATAACCTATTGATTTATAACACTATTTTTAGAACCCCTCGCGCCCCGCCTGGCGCTGCACGCCTGCCCTAATTATCCTGCGCAGCGATGTGCAATGATATGGAACCAAGTGCATCGCGTAGTCTTGAGGATACTTGAAGAACGCTGCTTGCGGCTACGCTTTCCGGAGCCAACGGGTGCATTGCGTTTGACGAGGGTCAACAAAAGCGAAAGGACACGGTATGAAAACTTTGTCGTCACGTTCTCGGTCTTCGCTGGTTTCTTCCCGGATGCGTCGCAAACCGCACACCACGGGCGACGCAAGAATTTCAGCAGCGGCAGTAATCGCACTCGCGGCCCTGCTCGCACTACCCGGCGCGGCACATGCGCAGCAAAAATTTCCGGTCAAGCCGATACGCATCGTGGTTGCGTTTTCTGCTGGAGGCACCAGCGACATTCTTGCGCGCCTGATCACGCAAGGCATGGGCGAAGCATGGGGGCAACCCATCGTAATTGAACCGCGCCCCGGGGCTGGCGGCACACTAGCCGCGGCCATCGTCGCCAAGGCCACGCCCGACGGCTATACGCTGCTGGCAACCTCCGCCTCGTTCCCTATCAGCGCGGCCAGCGGCGCCAAGCTGCCCTATGACCCGCTCAAGGATTTTGCCACGGTGGGCGAGATTGGCGACGGCACACAGGTGCTGGTCGTCTCGCCTTCGCTGGCCGTAAAAACCGTGAAGGAATTCATTGCCCATG
This sequence comes from Burkholderiales bacterium, assembly GCA_005800795.1. Taxonomy (GTDB): domain Bacteria; phylum Pseudomonadota; class Gammaproteobacteria; order Burkholderiales; family SG8-41; genus UBA5216. The sequence continues at coordinate 5,911 of SYEN01000118.1, forward strand.
CCCACACGCGGCCCAGCAGACTCCTGTTCGGCTCCACCGGGGCGCTCACCTCGACCCATCTTTCTACCGAGCGTTTCCGCAGCGCTGCCGGTATTCGCGCAACGCACGTGGCCTTCAAGGGGCAGTCGGAATACGTGATCGAGATTGTGGCCGACCGAGTGCATTTCGGTGCGCCGGGGTTGATCGTGGCGCTGCCGTTGATCAAGGATGGCAAACTTGTCCCGCTGGTGGTAGCCACGCCACAGCGCTCGCCGCTATTGCCCGATGTGCCGTCCGCACCCGAGGTGGTGCCA
>SYEN01000119.1 GCA_005800795.1 Burkholderiales bacterium
GGTGAAGAGGCGAACTGTGTGACTTGCTGGCGCAGTTTTTCAATCGGCGCGGACGCTCCCAGCAAGCCACTGGCAACCGCGGTCTTTTCCACCGAACTGACCTGCAGCGCCTGCAACAGCAGTTGCTTAAGCCGCTGCGGATCAGTGGGCTTGGCGACAAACTCGATTGCGCCCAGTGTCCTGGCATGACGTGCATTTGCTTCGTCGTTCTGCCCCGACAGCACCACGATTTTGATCGCTGGCGAATAAGCGAGCAGCTCGCCGATCAACTGAAAGCCTTCGTCGGGCCGGTGCGGTGAAGGCGGCAAACCCAAGTCCACCAACGCCAGCGCGGGCGGCGTCTCCAGTTGCCGCAGCAGACTGCGTGCCTGCGGGCGCGAATCCGCCACGAAGACATTGAAATCCTGGCTCAGCACAAAATTCAGCGTATCCGCGATCAGCGGATCGTCGTCGACGATCAGCAAATCGGGTTTGGGCGCCGCTCTATGCGCTGGGGCTGTCGTGTTCATGATCTGGCGAGGATTGTGCCAGATTGAAGGCGGGGGTGGGCGGAGCGCGAGCGAGCAGTCGCTGGCGGCGGCCACAAAAAACCCCGCCGAAGCGGGGTTTCACTGAATTAAACGAGACGCTGTTTACGCGGCCTGTTGCTTTCTGCGGCGCGCGGCAAACCCCAGTAAGCCCAACCCGGCCAGCATCATGGCGTAGGTTTCGGGTTCGGGCACGACGGACAGTGTTGAAACCGTCAGCCGGATATCGTCCACGCCGACGTCGTAAGCGTCCGGCCCCCAGGTGAGTACCAGACCGGTATTGCTCGACAAATTCCCGGCAAAGTTCACTGGTGTGGCTGCGACGTTGAACGATCCACTGCTGAACAAAACCGCATTGGTGCCGAGATCCTGCACAGTGAAGGACAAACTGCGATTGACGCTCCGGTAGCTACCAAACGTCACGGCGTCAAGCGAAACTGAGAACCCCGCCAGTGCGGTAAACGTTATCTCCGCGCGATAGTTGGCGTCGTCAGCTCCACCCCAAGCGACGTCGTTCAGCCCACTGTAGCTTGGAGAGTCCCAATATTTCAGGAAGGCTTCATAAGTAGAGCCATTAAGATGGGTCGAGCGATGGGAGACATCCAGTCCGACAGTGTCGCCGTAATTCTGGCCGATTTGCTCGAAGTTGGTGCACACCGCATTGCCAGCAGCGCCGCAAATATTGCCGGAAAAATCGAGCAGCACAGTGGCGGAATGGGCCGGCATCGAGACCGCAGCGCCCGCGGATAGTGAGACAGCTAAAAGGGCTTTGGAGAGGTGCTTTTGCATGACGGAAACTCCTAAGGTGGGAAACGGTAAAGCCTTAGACAGAAATCAGCGTAAAGTCGTAGCGCCAACAGCTTTGCGGCACACTTTAGGGTATGAACAGGGAACAAGCCGCTAGCTTAAAGCCGGTCATGATTACCAGTACATTCGCCTAAATGTTTTTGGCGCCAGAAGCGTTGTGCAATAGCCCGTTTGGACTAATTTGGCATGAAAATGCCTATAATTTTTCTAATCTGAAGCCAGCCAAATTGGCTACAAGTATTTTCTCTTTTAAAATAATATCAATGAAAACAAATGCTTATGATATTTTAGCGAGATTAGTTTTCCTCAGCCGTTCGCTCGCGCACGGCCCGCCGTTTCAGCCCTTGGCGTAGCCCGTCAGAATCAGCTGGGTCGAGCCGGTAGAAGCAGTTTGCACTCGGGCGAAGGTCAGCCGCAGCGGCGTGCTGGCAAAGGTGTAACGGCTGCCGGATTTGTCGAGTTGTGCGCCCGCCTCGCGCATCAATCCTTCGGCGGTTTCGGCGGGTAGCGTCATGGTGTGCTCTTCCGTTGTCAGCGTGCCCTCAATGGCTTTGACAACCGACATGCGGATTTCGTAGAACCTTGCTTCTTTGTCCGGCGGTACCACGTGCGCGGTAACGAACCGTACCAGCGCTTTGACTTCCTCGAACTGCGGCTTCTCGAAGCGAAGTTCCAGCGGCGGGGATTTGATGCGCTGGCCGTCTACTTCGACTTCAGCGGCAACCGTGGCGGATTCCGCGCGGCGGATTTGCCAGCCGAGTCCGCCCTGCCCGTGTATGGGGGACACCGGCGGTGCGCCTCGCGGCGGCGAACCCGCCCAACCCCAGAGCCATGCGCCGCGCGATTGCGGCATGTTGAGGAAAAAAATGTCTTCCAGCGAAAGGGTAAACAGCGTCTCGCTCGTTCCCGGTGCGATGGTGACGCGTGTCAGCGGCGCTGCGGGCCGCCGGTACAGACCCATGGGGAAGTGCATATAGCGCGAGAGCAACTGGTTCTGTTTGCCTTTGCCGCTGCCGTAACCCTTCCACGCCGAAATTTGGCGGCTGCTGTTGTTTACCACTACACACGAAATGCTGCGACCGCGCGGATTGTCCTGCGCATCGAAAGTGCGCAGTTCGACTTGCACATCGTTGGCGTGAGCGCGTGGCATCATGAAGGTGAGCACCAGTGCCAGCAGGAAAAACAATCGCCCGCCGTGTGCGGCCCGGCGCACGGCTTTACCGTGAAGGGCGGGAGGCATGCCAGTGAATTCGCCTGCTGACAGAGCTCATTGTAAGTAATTGATTTTATTGAATTATTTTTAACGGCTAAACCGGGACTGACGCCACGGGTGTTACCAAAGCCATAAATGCCGCTTCCATCGAGGTGGCATTCTGCGCCTGCATCAGTTCCGTTGGAGTGCCAGCAAAACACAACTTGCCGCCGTCGATCACCGCCACGCGGCTGCACATTTCTTCGACGTCGGCGAGCGCGTGCGAAGTAAAGAAAATGGTTTTGCCGGCGTCGTTGAGTGCTTTGAGCTTGCGCTTCAATAAAATGCGCGCGCGCGGGTCGAGGCCGCTGGTGGGTTCATCGAGGATGTAGAGGTCTTTGCCGGAAAGCATGCACGCGGCGAGGCCGAGCTTTTGATTCATGCCCTTGGAGTAGGCGCGCACGGCTTTGTCGAGCGCCGCAGGGGCGAGATCGAGTTCCTGCAGCAGTTGCACAGCGGTGGTTTCGTCATAGACGGCGCGATGCATTTTCGCCATGTATTGCAGAAAATCGCGCCCGGTGAGGTAGAACGGCGGATTGAAACGCTCGGGCAGATACGCCAGCCGCGCGCGCGCTTCGGTTTTGCGATGCGACACGCCGAAGATTTCTATGGTACCGCCGTTGACGCGATCCGGCTCGCAAAAATCGAGCAGGCATTTGATCAGTGTGGTTGTGCCCGCGCCGTTGGCGCCCACCAGGCCGAAGCAGTCGCCGGGTGCGATGTCGAGGGTAAAGCCGCTCAACGCGTTCGCCGAGCTGCCAGTGCTGGCGCCCGCGTAGGTTTTGCTGACGCCGGTAAAGCGCAGGGCGGGAATGATGTTTGCAGCGGACATGGGGTTTTGGGAGGGCGGCAAGCGGGATTTTGGCACATCGCGGTGCGCGTGGCAGGGGTGGCCCCGATACGTGCTCCGATTTGTGATTCACCTATTGAGCCGTTAAAATCACCGTTCCGATCCTACTTTCGCCCGGTTTTTTTACCTCGCCGCCCGCTTCGCCCGGACTTCGCAGTGCCTGACAAAAACATCATAGAAATCAAGGACGTAAATTACGCCTACGGCACGCGTCCGATTTTGACCGTCATCAATATGTCGATCCCGCGTGGCTCGACGGTGGCGATCATGGGCATTAGCGGTTCGGGCAAAACCACGTTGTTGCGTTTGATCGCGGGCGTGATGAAAGCGAAGCAGGGCGAAGTGTGGGTTGACGGCGAGCGCGTGAACGATCTCGACACGGCGGGTATTTTCAAGCTGCGGCGCCGGTTGGGCATGATGTTCCAGTTTGGCGCGCTCTTTACTGATTTGTCGGTGTTCGACAACGTGGCGTTCCAGATGCGTGAGCATACCGATTTGTCCGAGGCGATGATTCGCGATCTGGTGTTGATGAAACTGCACGCGGTGGGCCTGCGCGGTGCGCACCAGCTGATGCCTTCTGAACTGTCGAGCGGCATGTCGCGGCGCGTGGCGCTGGCGCGCGCGATTGCGTTGGATCCGGCGTTGATGCTCTATGACGAGCCGTTCACGGGGCTGGACCCGATTGCGATGGGCACCATCACCAATCTGATCAAGGAACTCAACGCGGCGCTGGGCGCCACTTCCATCGTGGTCACGCACGACGTGCAGGAAGCGCTGGGGGTGGTGGATTACGTGTACTATCTGTCGGATGGAAAAATGGTGGCCCACGGCACGCCCGATGACATTCGCAACTCCACTGATCCGCTGGTGCGGCAGTTTGTCTATGGCGAATTCGACGGTCCGGTGGCGTATCAGTATCCGAGCCGCAAGCTCGCCGACGATATGAGGCTGCCCTCCGGAGCGGCGCACTGACATGGCCACCACATGATCCACAAAGGGCTTTCGATACGCGGCATCGGCGCGCGCACCATCGACAGTGTGCTGCGGCTGGGTTATGCCACACGATTCATCGCGCGCACCATTGCCAGTTCGGGCACGAGTCTGAAGCGCCCGCGGCTGGTGATCCGCGAACTGTATTTCACCGGCGTGCTGTCGCTGATTATTATTCTGGTGTCGGGGCTGTTCGTCGGCATGGTGCTCGGTTTTCAGGGCTATCACACGCTGCAAACCTACGGCTCGGAATCCGCGCTCGGTGTGCTGGTGGCGCTGTCGCTGGTGCGCGAGCTGGGGCCGGTAGTCGCGGCGTTGCTGTTCGCCAGCCGTGCGGGGTCGGCAATGACGGCAGAGATTGGTTTGATGAAAGCCACCGAGCAATTGTCGAGTATGGAAATGATGGCCGTAGATCCACTTCGACGGATCATTGCTCCAAGATTTTGGGCAGGTCTAATCTGTATGCCATTGTTAGCATTGATTTTTAATGCTGTTGGTATTTTGGGTGGACACTTAGTTGGTGTTGACTGGCTTGGCGTAGATGGCGGCGGTTATTGGTCTGCTATGCAAGCGAATGTGGATTTTTACGATGATGTCGTGAATGGGATAATTAAAAGTACAGTGTTTGCTTTTGTTGTCACAGTCATCGCATTGCACAAAGGGTTTGATGCAATTCCAACGTCAGAAGGGATTAGCCAAGCGACGACTCAAACGGTAGTCAC
>SYEN01000120.1 GCA_005800795.1 Burkholderiales bacterium
GAAATCTACTGCGTGCTCGACGACAGCGAAGTGCTGCTGAAGGCGGGCGACACCATGATCCAGTGCGGCACCAATCATGCGTGGAGCAATCGCTCGAATGCGCCGTGCGATATCGCTTTTGTGCTGATTGATGGCAAGTTCTCGCCAGAACTGGTGAAGTCTCTCGAAGGCAAGTGAGCCGGGCCTGGCGCCTTGACGTGTCGTTCGACCCAATGCAACTTGCTGTTCGTTAGTCAACAAAAGGGAGTAGAGACCATGGCCGGACATCTGAAAAATTTCCAGACAGGCATTCTTGCCGGCGTTCCACGCGCCGCACGTTACCTGACGTTTGCCGTGGCAAATCCCCGGCGGTTGCGCCCCGCACTGGCTGCGCTGGCTGCGGCAGTGGATGGCGAATCGGTGGTCATGGGTGTCGGTGCGAATCTGGTGGATCACTTGGGAGCGTCCATTGATGGGTTGCGGCCTTTTCCGCGCTTGCGAGGCGCCAAAGTGCAGGTACCCACGACACCGGCGGTGCTCTGGTGCTGGTTACGCGGCGAGGATCAAGGCGAACTGCTGCATCGCTCGCGGGCCATCGAGGCCGTGGCGGGCGATGCATTTAAAGTCGATTCGCTGGCCGCTGGCTTTCGCCACCGCGAAGGCCGCGATCTCACCGGTTACGTGGACGGCACTGAAAATCCCAAGGGGGCGAAAGCGTCGCGCACCGCCATCGTAACCGGTAAAGGCGCGGGTCTGGATGGTTCCAGTTTTGTGGCTGTGCAGCGTTGGCAGCATGATTTTGAGGGCTTTGATGCCATGAGCATGCGCGATCAGGACAATGCCATCGGCCGCCGCCGCCGCGATAACGTTGAACTGGCTGGCGCGCCGGTATCGGCGCACGTCAAGCGCACTGCGCAGGAAAGTTTCGAACCGGAGGCTTTTGTCGTTCGCCGCTCGATGCCGTGGGTGGACGGGCAGCGCGCGGGCCTGATGTTTGTCGCGTTCGGCGCGTCGTTTGATGCATTTGAAGCGCAGATGCGGCGCATGGCGGGCGTTGACGACGGTGTGGTGGATGCGCTGTTCCGGTTTACGCGTCCGCTCACTGGCGCTTACTACTGGTGCCCGCCGGTCAAGCGCGGCAAACTGGATGTCAGCAGCTTGCTGACGTAGGGATTTTATAACTAATTGATTTATAAGGATATTTTAAGGAGATATTGTGAGCGCAGTCAATCCCCGCATTGCCATCCTCGGCATGCATCTCGAAAGTAACGCGTTCGCACCGATCTCTACTGAGAATGATTTTCGCCAGTCGTGCTACTTCGAGGGCGAGGCGATGTTGGCCGAGGCTGCTAAGCCCGCACCCAACATGCCGGCCGAGATTCCCGGGTTTATCGAGGTGATGAACGCCGGCGGGCCCTGGCAGCCGGTGCCCATCATCATCGCCGCCGTCGAACCCGGCGGTCCGGCCGAGCAGAGTTTTGTCGACGCCACACTCGCACGCATGCGAACCCTGTTGGACGCGGCGGGGCCGTTTGACGCGATCTATATTTGCAACCACGGCGCAATGACCGCCTCCGCCAGCGAGGATCCCGATGGCGCTTTGTATGCCATGGCGCGCGGGGTGGCCGGCCCGAAGTTGCCGCTGTTGAGTACCGTCGATCTTCACGCCAACATTTCGCAGCGCATGTTCGACAGTGCCGATTGCATCCTGTCGTATCGTACCAATCCGCACGTTGACCGGCGTGAGCGCGGCTGCGAGGCCGCCACGCTGATGCGGCGGCTGCTCGCTGGCGAGCGCTGGGAAAAAAACATGATTCGCATGCCGATCAAGCCGCCGTCGGTCACACTGCTCACCGCGCGCGGCGCGTATGCCGACATGATTAACGAAGGCCAGCGTCACATTGCCCCCGACTTGCCAGTGGTGTCGATTCTCGGCGGCTTTGTCTTCGGTGATGTACGCGAGGGTGGCATCACCATACTCACCTACGGGCGCGGCGAAAAACCCAAAGCGCTGGCGCAGCAGCTCGCCGAATTCGCCTGGGGCCAGCGCGAACGCTTTCGCATGACGCTCACGCCTTTAACGGAAGCCATCGCTCGTGCTGCGCAGGCAGGCCGCAACGGGACACGCACGGCAGTGTGTCTGGCAGACGTGGCCGACAACCCGGGCGGCGGCGGGCGCGGTAATACCACCGATATTCTTGAAGGGTTGCTCGCCGAGCGGGTTGAAGACGTGCTGCTCGGTAATTTTGTCGATGCGCAAGCGGCAGCGCGCTTTCACGCGGCGGGCGTGGGCGCTACCGTGTGCGTGACGCTGAATGAAGCGTGCGCCGATGCCTTCGGGCGCGCGGTGCCGATTGAAGCCACTGTGCTCGCCCTATCGCAGGGCACGGTCAATGGCAGGCGCGGCATTTACGCGGGCCGCAGCGTAGACCTCGGCCTCGCTGCAGCCATCCGCGTCGGCGGATTGACGATGATTGTGTGTTCGCGCCGCATCCAGTGCGCCGACCCCATGTTCCTTGAAACTTTTGGCCTCGACATCAGCAAGTTCGCTACGCTGGTAGTGAAATCACGTGGCCACTTCCGCGCCGGATTTGACACGTGGTACGGCGACGATCGCATCGTCGAAGTGGATGCCGGAGGCCTGACCTCACCAGTACTCGAAAACTTTGCGTGGAAACGCATGCCGCGCCCTGTGTGGCCGCTGGATTTGGAGACGCGTTGGGATGGAGCCGCGTTGAACTGAGCGGGCGGAAATGCCGGGCTGCGTCAGCTGTTGGATAGTCGTCAAGCGCTCGAAAATAATAAAATAAATCATATAGTTACAGCGACTTCAATTTTGCCTCCAACGCCTCCAGATAAACCGGAAACTGATGAATATCGTTGTGCCCCGCGCCTTCGACGAGCAGATACTCCAGCGGGGAGCGTACCAACGGACGCAGTTGCTCGCTGTCACTATAGGGAATCAATTCGTCCTGTTTGCCGTGGATCAACATGATCGGGCTTTTGATGTCGCTGATGAGGGTGTCGGTACGCAGCGGGTATTTAACAACCCAGCGCGGTACGATGGGGAAGGCTCGCTGGCTGGCGGCGATCAGGCTGGCGTAGGACGACACCAATACCACGAGATCGGGATGGACATCGCGCGCGAGTTGCACGGCGAGGCCGGTGCCCCGCGAACGGCCGTAGATGACGATGGGAATATTGCGGTCGCGGTATTGTTGCGCGACGGTGTCCCATGCAGCCCGCACGTCGGCGTGCAGTTGCGCTTCGCTTTCGATTTTGCCCGTGCTTTTGCCGTAACCGCGATAGTCGAATATGAACAGGTCGTAATTCACCTTGCGATAGAAATCCACACCGGTGGTCCATGTGCTGAGATCGCCGCCGTTGCCGTGGATGAAAAACAGCAATCCGCGCGGCGACGGTTGGGTAATGTGCAGCGCATTGAGCGAAGCGCCGGGTACGGCTACGTTCACTTCCCTGAACGGTTGATTGAAGCTGAACTTGTAGTCCGGTGGCAGTTTTGAGCCGGGAAAGAGAATTTTCTCTTGCGCAAAATACAGCGCCGCCACGACAACGGCGTAACCGAGCAAGGCCAGCACGGAAAGCCCAATCAGAGCCTTGGCCACGGAGAATCCTTGCGGGAAAAAAAGGTCGGTCACGGTTGAAGCGTCATCCACGGGTAGGGGTGAATCTGCCGCGTAGTTTACCGTATGCACGCGCCGCGAAGCGGTGCAGGTGGCGCAACGCTATTGGCGCTTAGATGCCTGGCACCGTTGCGCTCGCCGCCACTGAATGGCGTTGCGTCTTCGTCACGCACGCTTCCTGTGTCAGAATCCGCGGTCAGCGCGCGTTCCGCGCAACAGGAGAACTCAAATGACCCAAGCCGCGCGCGGCACCGCGCTTTACGCAACGGGCGCAATTTGCTTTGTTATGTTGTCCTGCCAGCCAGCGTTGGCTGCCGCCGCCGAGCCCTGGCCGGCGAGTCCGCTCAAGCTGGTGGTGACGTTTCCGCCGGGCGGCAGCACCGATGTCACTGCGCGGCTGGTGGCCGACAAGCTGCGTGCCGATTTGGGAAGGCCGGTGATCGTGGATAACCGCGCGGGCGCGGGCGGTAATATCGGCGCCGATTTCGTGGCGAAGGCCGCGCCGGATGGCTATACGTTGCTGATGGCCACCAGCTCGCATGTCACCAACCGCACGCTCTACAAATCGCTGCCGTACGATTTTGTGCAGGATTTGACGCCGGTGTCGCGCGTGGCGTTTATTCCCAACATGCTGGTGGTGAATCCGTCGAATCTGCGTGTGAATACGCTGGCGGAATTCATCAAGGCGGTGAAGGATACCGGCAACAAATCACGCCTGAACTATGGCACCGGCGGCAACGGTACGTCGCATCATCTGGCGGCGGCGCTGTTCAGCAGCATGGCTGGTGTTGAAATGGAACACGTTCCTTATAAGGGCGGCGCACCCGCGGCAGCAGCATTGCTCGGCGGACAGGTGCAGGTGCTGTTCGCGCCGCTGGTGGAGGTGCAGGGGTTCGTCGAGGCCGGCAAGCTCAAGGGCTTGGGTGTCACCACGCGCAACCGCTCGCCGCTGTATCCCCAAGTGCCCGCCATCGGCGAAGTGCTGCCGGGTTATGAAGTGGCGTTGTGGAATGGCATCATGCTGCCAGCCGGCACGCCAGCGGATATCGTCGCAAAACTGAACGGCGCCGTTGTGAAAGCGTTAGCGCAGGCGGATATCAAACAACGTCTGGCCGAACAGGGTTCCGATGCCGCGCCGAATTCAGCAGCGGAGTTCCGGCAATTTATTGCCGGTGAGTTGGGCAAGTGGGCGAAGCTGGTGCAGATTTCTGGCGCTAAAGTCGATTGACGGCAGACAGGAAAATTGGGGGGAACATGAGAAAATATTATAAGTATTTGATTTTATTAACTATTTTTTGCGGCAATGCCAGCCTGGCTGCAGACGCCTGGCCCGTGCGCTCGATCCGCTTCATCGTGCCGTACCCGCCGGGCGGCCCCACCGATTTGATGGCGCGCTCAATGTCCGGGCGGCTGACCGAGGCGCTGGGTCAGACCGTAGTGGTGGACAATCGCGCGGGCGCGGGCGGCAACGTGGGTACGGAGGTGGCGGCGAAAGCGCCGCCCGATGGCTACACGATTTTAATGGGTGCGATCAGCACGCACAGTATCAACATCAGCCTCTATCGAAAACTCGCGTTTGATCCGGTGAAAGATTTTACACCCATCACGCAGGCGTCGATTATTCCGCTGGTGATCAATGCGCATCCGTCATTGCCGGTGGCCAACGTCAAGGAGTTGATCGTACTGGCGAAAAAGAATCCGGGTCAGTTGTCGTACGGCTCTTCCGGCAACGGCGGCGGAACGCATCTGGCGGGTGAGTTGTTTAAAACCATGACCGGCACCCAGCTACTTCACGTGCCGTACAAAGGCTTGAGTCCAGCGACGATTGATGTCATGGGCGGCAACATTCCACTGTTGTTTAATGACCTCACCACGGCGATTCAACCCTATAAATCCGGGCGCGTAAAAATTCTCGGCGTCTCCACCGCCAAACGCGTGCAGCAGATTCCCGAGGTGGCGACCATCGGCGAATCCGTGCCCGGCTACGAGGCGCACACCTGGTTCGGTGTGCTGGCGCCAGCAGGGACACCTCAGCTGGTGATCGACCGGCTAAGCCGCGAGTCGATGAAAATTCTGCAAAGCGACGAAATCAAAAAACGTTTTGCCGAAGTCGGCGCCGAGCCGATCGGCGGCACGCCGCAGCAGTTCGCCGCGTTCATGGCTGCCGAGACGATAAAGTGGGCGAAGGTGATCAAGGCGTCCGGCGCGCGTGTGGATTAACCTGGTCAAGGTTATCCATCGAGGAAAATTGACATGAGCAATAACATCCCGGCATCACCTGCGCCACGTTTTGGCCCGTTGCCGGAAAGCGAAATGACCGAAGCGCAGCTAATAGCCGCGCGCGAGCTCGCCGGCGGTCCGCGCGGGCGCATGAGCACGTCGGGGCCGAACATCGTGCTGCTGCGCTGCCCTGATCTGATGAGCCGCACGCAAAAGGTGGGCGAGTATTTGCGTTACGGCAGCTCGCTACCCGCGCGCTTGAGCGAATTTGCCATCATGGTCACTGCGCGTGCATGGACAGCGCAGGTGGAGTGGCTGGCGCATCAGCCGCTGGCGTTAAAGGCGGGCCTCGATCCGTCGGTGGCGGACGATCTTGCGCAAGGCAAACGCCCCGCGAAAATGAAGGAAGACGAAGCCGTCGTTTACCAATTCTGCAAGGAGCTGCACGACACCAAGGCTGTCAGCGATGAAACCTACAAGGCCACCGTGGACAAATTCGGCGAACGCGGTGTGGTGGATTTGATGGGCATCACCGGCTATTACACCATGCTGGCGATGGTGCTCAATGTGGCGCGTCAGCCGCTGGCCATCGGCGTGGCGCCTCCGTTGCCGGTGTTGTAGTGCACAAGCTGGAACCGCCATTTGTTCCGGCCTGCGGTGTATCAATCCACGCGTATTCCCGCCGCCTTGATCACCCGGCTCCACTTCGCGGTTTCCACCGCATTGCGTTTCACTGCTGCATCGGCATTGCCGCCCAGCGGCGTAATGCCGAGATCGCTCCAGCGCTTTTGCAAATCGGCGGCCTTGACGAAAGCATCGCTGTCGGCGGCGAGTTTGCGAACGATGTCGGCCGGCACTTTGCTGGATGTCGATAGCGTGTAATACGGTACGGCCTCGTAATCAGGCACGCCCGATTCGGCGATGGGCGCGATGTCCGGCAGGTTGGGCGCGCGGCTTCTGCCGGTGACGCCAAGTGCGCGGACTTTGCCAGCTTTGACGTATGGGGTGCCGGAAGCCACGTTTTCAAACATGACCTGGATATTGCCGCCGATCAGATCGACCATCGCCGGTGCGCTGCCCTTGTAGGCAATGTGGGTGAGGTTGACGCCGGCCACCCACTTGAAGAGCTCCGCTGCCATGTGGATTGCCGTGCCCGCGCCCGCCGAGCCGTAGTTCAATTCGCCGGGGCGCGCCTTGGCGAGTGCGACGAATTCCTTGACGGTTTTCACCGGCAACGACGGGTGCACGATCAGCACGCCCTGCGACTCGCCCAGCAAAACAATCGGCTGCAAATCGCGGCCAGGATCATAGGTGAGACCCGAGTACATCGCGTAAGCAGCGTTTTGCGCAATGGTAGCCTGCAACAGCGTATAGCCGTCAGGTGCCGCCTTGGCCACCAGATCACCCGCGAGATGGCCGCCAGAGCCATGGCGATTTTCGACGATCACCTGCTGGTTGTAGATCGGCGTCAAACGTTGCGCGGCGATGCGGCTCAACAAATCGGAAATGCCGCCCGGCGCGGCGGGGCAGATGATGCGGATCGGCTTGGCAGGATATGCCGCCGTTTGCGCATGCACCGAAGCGGCGCTAAACGCGCCTGTCGTACCACCAACTGCACTCAGTACCCAACCGGTAATAGCGATACACTTGGACATTACAATCTCGTTACGAATGTTTTTGGCTGATCGAATCAGCAGTGCCGCATTTTCGCGCAGCCGCGCGGGCGTGACCAGTGCAGCAGCAGGGCGTGCGCAAATTCCTGCGATGGATGACGTTTTTGCGACGGTGAACATGAATTTAAAAATATCAATTAAAACAGTTAGTTACATGAATTCACGCCTTGACGGAAGCATTCACTCGAAGGCGCATCATGGCGATTGATTTCAATGCGTTTACGCCACTGACTGCGCTGGCAGGCGGCGCGCTGATTGGTCTGTCCGCCGCGATGCTGATTTTGTTTAACGGACGCATCGCAGGTATCAGTGGTGTGCTCGGCGGATTGTTGCGGCCCCGCGCAGGCGACGTGGGCTGGCGCGTTGCCTTTGTTGCCGGGTTGCTGATGGCCCCGCTGATTTGGCAGCTTGTGGTGCTGCTGCCGGCGAGCCGCTGGTTGACTGTTTCGGAGTACACAACCGTTGCGCTGATTACCGTAAGGCAAATCGATGCCAGTGCGGCGTTGCTGGTCGCGGCCGGATTGTTGGTCGGCATCGGCACGCGTTACGGCGCGGGTTGCACCAGCGGCCATGGCGTGTGCGGCCTGTCGCGGTTGTCCCTGCGTTCGCTGGCGGCGACACTCACCTTCATGGCGGCGGGTTTTGCAACGGTGTATGTGATGCGCCACGTGTTTAACTGGGCGTGAGGAGGCGAGGCGAACATGAACACCGCACTGTCATTTCTCGCCGGCCTGATATTCGGTATCGGGCTGCTGGTATCCGGCATGACCAACCCGGCAAAAGTGCAGGGCTTTCTGGACCTCGCCGGCGCGTGGGACCCTTCGCTGGCCTTGGTCATGGCGGGCGCCATCGGCGTTGCCGTGGCAGCTTTTGCGGTGGCCAAACGCCGTCACGACACGTGGCTGGGTTCGCCGATGCTGCTGCCGGCAGCGACACACATCGACAAGCGGCTGATCGGCGGCAGCGCGCTGTTCGGCGCAGGCTGGGGGCTGGCAGGGATTTGCCCCGGGCCAGCGCTGGTGCTGCTGGGCACGGCTTCTGGCAAGGGCGCGGTATTTTTTGTGGCGATGCTGGCGGGGATGGGCGTGTTTGAGTGGGTGGAGCGGAGCTGGCGGACGAGTTGATGTAAGTGCTGAATTACATTCCAAGCGATGGTCACAAGTGATGGTCACAAGCGATGAATAAAATGCCCGGTCGTGTCTGTGCTGCGCTATTCGGAATGCTGGCGGCGGTCAGCGTGGCAGCGCAAACCTATCCCGCGAAAATCGTACGCATCATCGTGCCGCATGCCGCGGGCGGCGGCTCCGACACAGTGGCGCGGCTGCTCGCGGCGGAACTCACCAAAGCCTGGGGCCAGCAAGTCATTGTCGATAACCGTCCCGGCGCGGGCGGCATCATCGGCTCGGAGCAGGTGGCACGCGCATCGGCCGATGGTTACACCTTTTTGGTGAACGAGGTGGGCGGGATGTTGATCCGCTTGAGTGCACACGCGAAGCTGCCGTTCGATCCCTTGAAAGACCTCATGGCCGTGGGCATGGTGGCCTATGGCGCGAACGCTGTGGTCACGCATCCGTCGATACCGGTGCGCGGCCTGAAAGAATTGATCGCGCTAGCCAGGGCGCGGCCCGGACAGCTTAATTTTGCCGTGCCCGGCATGGGTAGCGTGGCGCATCTGGCAGGGGTTGAACTGGAGCAACGTGCGGGCGTGCGCTGGACCTACATTCCCTACAAGGGCGGTGCGCCGGCCATTATCGACGTGGTGTCAGGGCAGGCTGACTTTGGCGTAAATGGCATGTTCTCGGTTTTTCCGCACTGGAAAAGCGGGCGGCTGCGCATCCTCGCGGTGGCCAGCCGCGAGAGGCACCCGATGGCACCGGAGTTGCCCACGCTTGCCGAGGTTATCGGCGGCAGCCCCAGTGGATCATGGCAAGGCGTGCTCGCGCCGGCGGGCCTGCCGCGCGACATCCTTGCGCGCTGGAACAGCGAGATCGCACGTATCAACACCATGCCCGCCATGCGCGAAAAGCTCGCGGCGTTCGGCGCAACAGCGGAAAGCATGACGCCCGGAGAGATGCAGCAATTTCTGGCGGACGAGCGCACGCGCTGGGCGCGTATTGTGCGCGAGGAGAAGATCAAGATCGATTGAGGCGGGCGGCGAATGAACGTTGCTTGCATCAATGACGCTTTTCCTGATTGTGGCAAAGGGGAGACCCGTTGCAAGTCTTGCACATTACCCGGGCATAGGGTTCCCCCGTAAGTGCGGGGTCGCGGTAGAAGCGAATGTCAAAGAAGGAAAGGGTGCGCCCGCAAAGGTGCGACAGCACGGGTGCTCGTGCTGCGCTTTGCAAACAGGTCAGAACCGCACGCCGATGCCCACACTGTAGAGGTCGATGTTGGTGCGGCCGGTAGCCGCTGCTTCGCCAACGCGCGCGTAGCGATCCCAGCCTGCCTTGCCGAACAATGACTTGCTAAAGTCGTAGGTAACACCGGTACCGATCAACAATCCGGTCGTCGAAGCCGAGGTGTTCAGCGGTGTAGTAATGCCGGTGGTCGAGGCCGAGATCAAGTCGGTTGTGGTGTGTGCAAGACCCAGTTTGCCATACGCCGACCAGCCCGAAGCAAGTGGCAGTGTGCCCACAGCGGCGAGCGACCAGGCACTGGCCTTATACTCTCCCGTGAGCGTGTCAGCCGCCGGTGTTGTGGCGACAGAAGTATAGCCATACTGGCCGAGGCGGTTATAAGCAGCCTCAACGGCGAACCTTGGCGTTAGCCGGTAGCCCAGGCTCAAACCACCCGCGGTGTCGCGACCGGAAAGGGACGCGGCGCCGGCGATGCCCTGGCCTGCGAGCGCACCGTCGATGTCACTTCCCCCCAGCCCGGAACTGCTGCGGCCGAGCTGAAGGCCGATATACCAGTCTCCAGCCGCGGTTTGTGCACCCCCAGCTGCTGCCGGTCCCGATCCGGGCGCACGCTGTGCCAACACGGGGGCGCTGATGCCGGCGAACAGCGCAGTGATACCGGCAAGTACTTCTGCGCGGCGAATCCATTTACGGCGTTTGGTGCAAGTGTCGTTTCCATCATTCATGTGGTTCTCCTTGGGTATGGGCGCGGACGAGGTGACCGCTAAGAACCAGTATCGTGTGTGGCGGTAAAGTAACCGTGTCGTGGGCGTAAAGTTGTGTAAAGCCGACGCATCACACGGGCGGTCTTCCGATATTTTCGTATCGGCCCGAAGTTCGTGTCCTGCGACTTAGTGGATGGAATGGCTACGCAGCCAATGTCACGTGAAAGCCGTCGCTGCCAACCAAGGCGTCGCCACCGTGCCGCCGTGCGATCTGCCGCACCAATGCGAGGCCCAGGCCAGCGCCGCCTTCCGTGGCGCCAACTCGCCGGTAGAAGGGTTCAAATACCCGTTCGCGTTCGTGCGCGGGTACGCCAGGGCCGTGATCACTTACCACGATTTCTGCGTGACCTGCCGTGTACATTATTATGACGGTGACCGGCGGCACGCCGTGGCGGCGCGCGTTTTCTAGCAAGTTGCGGATGAGGCGGCGCAACAGCCGCGCATCGCCCCGGATCGTCACTGCCTGCCCATTGAGCGTCACTGCCTCAAAACGCGCGCACTCCTCGGCGGCGAGCGCCAGCAGATCGACATCCTCGAAGGCTTCGCGCGTGGCCGCCGCATGCGTGGCGTCAAGGCGGCTGGCCAGCAGAATTTCGTCGATCAATGCGTCGAGTTCGGCGATATCGCGTTCGAGTTCACGCTGGCGATGCGCGCCCCCGCTGTGCAGCAACTCCAGACCCATGCGGATGCGCGCGAGCGGCGTGCGCAATTCGTGCGAGGCGTTGGCGAGTAGCGTCTTGTGCGCGCCCACCAGCGCTTCAATGCGCGCGGCAGCGTGGTTAAAACTCTCCGCCAAAAGAGCCACTTCGTCATTGCCTTCGACCGGCACGCGCGCGCTCAAGGCGCCCGCGCCCAGAGCCTCGACGCCCGCTTGCAGGCGCTCAATGCGGCGGGTGAGCCGCCTGACCACGGGATACGCCCCTGCCCCGATGGCCAGCGCGAGCAAGGCCAGTAACGCCAATACACGGCCGCCTGGGGGTGGATGGTTTTGTGGCATGTGCACGGCCAGCCAGCGCCCATCGGTTAGCGGCAGCAACCAGCTTCCGCCCTTGCCCCAACCATGTATGGGGCCGCCTCGAAGACGCTGCGGCAAAGCGACAGGCTCGCCAATGGACGCGATCCGCTTGCCGTCCGCCGCGTAGAGGCTGACATCGGCGGCAATGCCCGCCCAGGCTTTGACCAGCGCTGCCTGCTGCACATCGTGCGCCGCGCCAGCCGGGGGCAGGGCATTTGACGCCAACGTGGCAGCGGTCTCGATAGCGCGCAGCGGTGGACTGTCCTGTGCGAGTAAATAGACGGTCAGGCCAGCCACCAGCGCCAGTACCGCCAGACTTGCCAGCACCGCCAGATAAATGCGCAGATACAGCCGCTTCATTCCTGCGCCTTGGCAAACACATAGCCCGCACCACGCACGGTGATGATGCGGCGCGGCTGCTTGGGGTCGTCCTCAATGGCCTGGCGGATACGCGAAACGTGCACGTCTATCGAGCGGTCAAACGCTTCCAGTTCCGCGCCCTTCACCTGATCCATCAGCTGCTCGCGCGACAACACCCGCCCGGCGTTTTCCGCGAGTGTGGTGAGCAGGGCGAACTGGTACGAGGTCATCGTCCGTGCTTCACCGTCGATGCGCGCTTCGCGCGCGGCGCGGTCAACTTCCAGCCGTCCAAAGCGCAGTACATCACCGCGCGGCAAACGCCCGCGCCGCAAGATCGCACGCAATCGTGCCAACAATTCACGCGGCTCGAAGGGTTTGGGCAAATAATCATCCGCACCCAGTTCCAGCCCCAGCACACGATCGGCGGCATCGCCGCGCGCGGTGAGCATCAACACCGGCACATCGGACCTTGCGCGCAGTTGTTTGCATACCTCAAGACCGTCGATGCCCGGCAACATCAAGTCGAGCACCACTGCGTCAAATGATTCGCGCGCCTGAATCGCAAGCCCTGCTTCGCCCGTGCCCGCGGGTGTGACGCGATAACCCGCCGCGCCGAGATACTCGGCGACCATTGCGGCGAGGCGGGTGTCGTCTTCGATCAGCAGGATGCGATGGCTCATCACGCCAGTTTAACCGCCATGGTGCATAAATCCACCCCGCCGTTGCTGCATGCGTTCGGCAAACTTCTTGCGTTGCGCAGGCGTGAGGATCTCTGCCACGTCGCCCATTGCCTGCGAGATGCGCTTGCTGACCGCCTCCATGCGCTGCAAGCGCTCGCCGCGCATGCGTTCGATGGCTGCGCGGTCGATGGTGTCCGCGGTCATCAACCCCATCGCCTGTTTGCGCGTCTCCATCATCTGCCCGCGCATGGGCGCGAGTTCCTTCGCCAATTGCCTGACGATGGGCGCGATGCGTTTTTGCTGATCGGGCGTGGCGTCGAGCTCCACGTACATGTGTTTGAGCATGCGCTCGGTGCGCTCTTCGATCTGAGCGGGCTTCATCGGGCCGCCTTGATATCCACCGAACGGCCCCCCAGGCCCGCCGTGCGCTTGGGCTTGCAGGCATAAGCCGCCGGCGAGTGCTGCGATACCGGCAAAAATCCCGGCGCGCCGAAACCAGCCGCGGCGGCTGCTACTGAGAGTGTCTTTGCAATGGTTCATGATGTTCTCCTTGGGTTGTGGAGCGGAAGAAATTTCCGCTGGTAATCAGTCTGGCGTGCCGTGGTAAAGCCATCGTGTCGAGCAGGTAAAGATATGTGAATCCATCAGCGCCGGTACATCGCCCCTAGCGGCGCGCCCGCGTAGCTGTTTGGCAGGACTGTGATTAGCCGCGCGTCCGCCGTGGTTTTTTGATCGGGGGCCAATGTATCGTAGAGCGCCTTGGCGGAAGCGGCGACATCCTCCATCGCGGTCAGCCGGTTGCGCGCGGTGTCGGCAAGGGCGTTGATGTCGCGTAATGCATTGCGCGTAGCGTAGACGGGAACCGGGCGTTCACGCGCCATATCCGCGGCGAGCGCCTTTACTCGATCGCTAAACGACGCCCAGGATTGATATTGATCGGGGTGCAATTTCAGCTCCTCCTGCAGGGCATTGAGCCGGTATTCGACTTGTTCCTGTAGAGTTTCAGACGGGACGGGACGTTGCTCGCGTTTCACGTCCGCTTCGGCGGGGCGGCCGCGTCCCCCGCCGCCGGGCTTGCCACCGCCAAATTGCGCCAACACTTCATGCGTCAGCAACACGCTTGTTGTCAGAGCCAATACGGCTTGTACAATCCATCGCCGAGTCATGTTTAGCGGCTCCTGCTTTCGCTGGAAACCACCGTGTATCCATTCGCAGCAAGGTGCTCCTTGATCGATGTGAGTTTTTCGTTGACAGGATTACTCAACGAGGGCATGCGCCAATTGCCCGTGACGCTTCCAATCAGCTGATACTCACCGTGTCTGACTTGTTGCAGTTCAATTTGCACGCGACTCGCGCGAAACTCGCCACGCGCGTACAGATCGCTGTTTTCGGTCACTACGCCGCCTGTCTTGATGGTTGACTCGCGAAACAACTCATCGGGAAAACGGGGGCCGTTGACGGTGATAGTTTGCGGCGTGGGCTGCATCAGTTGCGCACCAGCCATCGGCAACACCATGCAGCCCGAGAGTGAAATCAGGGCGCCGGACGCCATCATCTGCGGGACCAGCTTGTTCAACGGCAGTTTCATGGGACACTCCTTTACGTAGTAAGCAGGGACAACTACGCAGACTACCGTGAGTGTATTTTGGGTTTGTTGTCGCGAACGTAAAGAAATGTAAAGTTGCAACCGCTGTGTATTACACGGTCAGCAAGAGTCCATCAAGAATGACGCAAAATGCCCCTATCGATATTGCAAGACGCCGGATAGCTTCGATGCATGGCGTTTAACGAGATGCTGCCGCATGCTTTCATCAAAGTACGGGCAGGCAATGGTGCCGGCAGAAATCTTGTGCAGCATCTTGTGCAGCCTAGAGGCGCAAGTTGAATACTTATTGGGGCATGGTGAGGCGTGCTTACTAGGAGTCTATCGAGGACTTGAAAAACATCAATTAAAACAAATACTTAATTTTTTTCACCTTTCTTCATCCCCACCTCAAACACCAGAAAATACTGGTTGGGCAGCAAGCCGTGCTCTTGCGCAAGCGTGTAACCGGCCCCCGCCATTTCTTTTTTCACGCGATCCGGTGCGATGCGTGCCTTGGGCGGCGGGCCGACGGGGGACTCCATCGTGAAATCGACTACCGCGACGCGTCCACCGGGCTTTAGCGCGCCCTGCAATTCGCGGAAGTAACGCTCGCGCTTGTCGATGTGATGGTAGGTGTTGACCAAAATGACGAGATCGGTTTTTTCCGGCAGGCGCGGATTGCCCGCTTCGGCGGCGATGGCAACAAGGTTGCTGAGTGATTCGCGCTGGGCGCGCGCGGCGAGATATTTGACCATGTCAGGCTCGGCATCTACGGCAAACACTTTGCCGCCCGGAACCGCGCGTGCGAGCTTGGTGGCGAAGTAGCCGGTGCCCGCGCCGATGTCGGCGGCGATGGCATCGGGTTTTAGCTGCAACGCTTGAATGACTTCATTGGGCTTTTGCCACGCATCGCGTTTAGGGTCATCGAATTTTTTCGCCCAGGCTTCGGCGTCTTGAAAACGGTGATCGGCGGTGTGATGCGATTGGGTGTAGGCCATCGAGGGCATCAGTGCCAGACTTGCAGCGGCCACTAGTACCATGGTGTGTGTAATGAGATGCATAAAATATCAATAAAATTACATAGTTATGACGATATCCCTTGAGGGCGATCGGTTACTTGAGGCTGAATTTCTTCTCGCGGATAAACGCCCCAAAATCCGCCCGCTCCGGCATCGCGTAATGCCGGGCCTTATCTTCGGACCAACCGTAAAACGGCGAATCGGGGTATTTATTCCTGTAGCGTTGTTTTGTCAGCGCAAACAGTTTGTGGCGGCGCTGGTCGTAGGCGTCGATTTTTTCTTTGAGAGTCGATTCGTCGCCGGCGTAATATTTGTCGGTGTGGGTGGTGATGTTCAGATCAAGCCGCGCGGTAATGTGGCCGCGCTCCAGCGGGTAGCCCACGCACAGGCCGGCGACGGGGAATACGCCGTCGGGCAGGCCGATGACATCGCTGGTCTCGCGAGGGAAATTGCGCACGGCGCTGATCGGCACCGTGCCGAGCCCAGCGGCTTCGGCGGCGCGGATGAATTGCGTCATCACAATGCCGGCGTCGACTGCCGCGTTCATGAAGTGATCGAGGTGCTCGTTGACGAAGGGCTTGCCGCGCCATTCGCCGATTTGGCGGATGCGCCGGTTGTTGCCGCAGAACATCAGGAATACCGGCGCGTTGTTGATCCACGGCATGTCGGGAATGGTGTCGGCGATGGCCTTGATTTTGCTGCGGTCGGCGACGTGAATGATATCGGCCTGCTGCAAATCGGATTTGCTGGGCGCGGACAGTGCTGCCGCCAACAGCAATTTAAGCAGTGCGGGTTCGACCGGCTGCGGCGTCCACTTGCGGTGGGAGCTGTGTTCGAGCATGCGCCGCAGCTCGCCTGCGCCATCGGCCGGCAGGCTCGAGGGCGGGGAAATGGCCTCCCCAAAGCGGGTTTGGGTGGCTTTTTCGATACGTTCAGCGTCGCCGGCAGTGGGCTGGGTCATTGCGTTTTCCAGTTATAAATATATCAATAAAATCAATTAGTTAAGATACTTCATGCGGGTGGTCAATAGACTGGCCGTATGCCCGCAATTGGGCGACGAATTGTCCGGGAGTTGCCTTCACGCAGCAAATTTTGTGCAAAAAATCAGAGTTCTACGAGAGATTTCCCCGGCACATGCCCGTAATCCATCTTGCGTTTTGGCCTTAAAGTATCGTAGAATTGCGCCCTTTCGATTTTCGCCGCCCGGCTATTTGCATACTCTACAACAGCGTGTCTGCAACGGCGTAAAGGGCAGAGCAACCAAAGGATTCCCATGGTAGTGATTCGTTTAGCGCGGGGCGGCGCCAAAAAGCGTCCATTTTTCAACGTGGTCGTAGCGGACTCCCGCCGTGCGCGCGATGGCCGGTTTATTGAGCGTATCGGATTTTACGACCCGAAGGCGCCCGAAGGCCACGAAACTTTTCGCTTGAATCGTGAGCGCCTGACGCATTGGCAGTCGGTGGGCGCGCAGCCTTCCGATACCGTGAGCCGCCTCGTCAAGCAGTTTGCAAAAACTGTCGGGGCTGCGCCCGCTGCTGGTGAGACCGCCGCTGCGTGATTTGCCGGAATTACCGGAAGGCGAGTCACCAGTAAAACGAGTGCAGGGTACTTCGCCGGAAAGACTGGTGCAGAGTACGCCACCGGAAAGACTGGTGCAAATGGGGTATATCAGTGCCCCGTTCGGAATCAAAGGCTGGGTCAAGGTACATTCGTATGCCGGCGAGGATGGAAGGCTGGCGGAGTACCCTACATGGTGGTTGGGTAACAGCAGCGCCGCTGGGAACGAATGGCGAGAAGTTGCGGTAGAGCAGTCGCAGATGCATGGCATGGATGTCGTGGCCAAGCTGGCCGGATGTGATGACCGGGATGCGGCGGCGAGTTTCAAGGGCCAGACGGTCGCGGTGCCGCGAGATGCGTTTCCGCCGATTGAATCAGGTGAGTATTACTGGGCCGATTTGGTTGGGCTTAGAGTCAGAAACAGTGAGGGGTTGGTTTTCGGCGTGGTCTCGTCGATGCTGGAAACCGGCGCCAATGCGGTCATGGTAGTAAGACAGGTTGTGCAGCAAAGTGTGGTTGATGGTGTGAAGAACAGGCACGATAGGTACGGCAGGTACGATACGCAGGAGCGGCTGATCCCGTTTATCGCCCCCGTTATCAAGCGTGTGGATATTTCAGAAGGCTTGATCGAAGTAGACTGGGGCGCCGACTTTTAGCGCAGGCTTGGAAAGGTTTTAGCGCGGACAGCCGATGCTGCAATTTGATGTAGTAACCCTGTTTCC